>JBOGYA010000016.1:0-20957 GCA_050696515.1 Solirubrobacteraceae bacterium | reverse complement strand
AATATATTCGCAATTGGCTCGTGCTGTCAAGCATCTTTTGATTATCGGAAGATATAAATAAGTGGAAGACTTTTGTGTTTGGATTAGCGCAGCCCGGTCGCTGATCGCCCGCTCCGGCCGTCGGCTGGGCATGGGTCAAATAGCGTCTTCCCCTTGGCGGCGCGCCAATCGATACAAGCGCGTGTCGGGGTTCTGCTCCAGCATGCCGGCCACCTGGAGGGTCTTGAGGAAGCGGTGCGTCGTGCTCTGGGACATGTTGAACTGCGTGGCGATGTCCTTGACTCTCCGTTCCGTGCCGGGAGGAGCGAAGGACGCGAGCAGCAGCAGGCCGGTCAGCATCGACCGGGAGAACCTGCGATCGGTCAGCAGCGGCTCGTTGTCGAGGTCGGCCACTGACAGCTTGGGCTCGGCCCCGAGGTCCTGCAACAGTCTGAGGATGCCGCTCTCCGGCCCGGCGGCGCGCACGACCTCGTCGACCTGTGCGCGCGAGAGCCTGATGTAGACCGCCGGAGTCCGGTCCTTTCCGCCGCCCTCTGAAGCTCCGCGCGCCACGATCGACGAATCTTTCCGCCCGTACTCGCGCCTGTATAGACCACTAGTTGACTATGTTTTTGGGAATCGTTCAAAACCTCCGGGCCGATTGGTCGATCCGCCTGACACCCAGGGTTGCTGAGGGCTTGCCGGGCGCGGAGGCGGTTCGAGCAGCCCGAGAGTGGGCTATGCCGAGCGCAGCGCGTAAGCCATGCGCCACGCGCGCAGGATCGGCAGCAGCAGCCTGGTGAGCGAGCCGCCCGCGCGGACCAGGCCACGGGTCTGCGTGCGCAAGCGCGGCGCCTGAGCGCTGTCCTTCGAGAGGTAGAGCGCGACCATGCAAGCCGCGATCACCGCCTGCCTCGGGCCGTTTGGTAGCGCGCGCGCCTCGGCCATCGAGCGCCGTATCAGCTCGCGCAAACGCCGCGCCGCGAGCTCCTCGCTCCCGTAGTAGGCGATATAGCTGTGGCCGGCGCCCGCGGCGTCCTCGCCCATGTCCGCATAGCTGTCGAGCATCGCGGCAGTCATCGAAATCCAGAGGTAGGCGGCAAAGGTCTCCCCACCGTCGCGTTCCCCGCACTCCGGGTCGGCCGCGAGCGCCAGCAGTGCGAGCACCGTGATCCACGCGCTGGCCGCCGCGGTCAGCTCAAACCAGCTCACATCCCCGCCATGAGGCACTCCCACAGCCCACACCCTGAGCAGCGCCGTGCGCCGCGCGGGGTCTGGCTCATGGTTGAGCGCCTGCACTTCTGCGAGCCTGGCAGCGCGAATTGCCAGTGGACGGACCAGCGGGTACGCCGGCAGTGAGGCGCAGCCCCCGCGGCACGCCTCAACCAGCGCGCGCAGGTAGCCGCCGTCTTCGCGCCAGGGATGGCGGTCGTAGTAGTTGCGCGTCGGCGCCCGCGGGTCGATCGCGTCAGCGAGTGCCTGCTGCAGGCGATGGCCGCTGGCGACTGTCGCTGACGCCGCGCGCTCGTCGGCGCTGTCGAGGAAGTCGGCCATCGCCTCGTAGCAGACCAGCAGTCTCAGCAGGCGCGAGTCTCGACGGCTAGGCAGTATCGAGAGTAGCGCAGCACCGTCGATGTTGCCGCGCTTGCGCGTGAGTGCGTCGAGCGCATCTTCGCGCAGTGGCGCATCGGGAATCGCCGACGCCCGCCGCTCCCAGAAGCCGACCTCGTATGCCACCGCTCGCAGACCCCAGAACAGCTCGCGCGAGGCCGCCGCGGCGAGCGCCCACAGCTGCCTCGGAGAGAGAGGTGTCGGATCGATTGCTCCTCCGGAGTTGAATCGCTTAAGCCTAGAGCGCCCACAGCTGCCGGCTCACTTCGAGGTCTGCTGGCCCTGGGTCGTCAGCTCTGAAGCGCTGGCTGCACCCTGGCCGCGAAGTAGCCGGGAATCGCGACGATCACGACCGCCGCCGCGCTCACCAGCGCAAAGCTCGCAAGCGCGATCGGCGCCGCGATGGAGAAGACCATCGGGAAGCCCGTCACCGTCGCGAGCGCATGGCTCAGCAGCAGCTGCCCGTAGAGGCCGAAGATTGCCCCGATCGAGCAGCCCGCGCCGAGCAGCAGCGCGCTCTCCCACAGCAGTCCGCGCCACAGCTCGCCGTCGTCGTAGCCGTCGACCTTCATGCTCGCCAAACGCCCGCGTCGCTGCCAGATCATCGTGCCCATCGCCGCCGCCATCGCCAGCACCGCCGCGATCAGCACGAGCGTCGCTATCTGGCTCAGACGCGCGAGGCCCTGGTGCTGTGTCGAAAGATCGGTCTGCTCGCGCTGCGTCGCGGTCTGGACGTTCAGCCCTGAGCCAGGCCCGAGCGCCCGCTGAACTTCGCGCTGCGCCGCCGCGAGCGGAACCCCCGGCTCCAGTTCGAGCTGGTAGGCGCTCGGCTGGGAGCTGCCCCACGCGCGGGCGTAGTCATCCGCGTTGACGATGATCGCGCCAGGTGGCCAGCCGAAGTTCGTCGTCACCGCAGCGAGCCGGAATGTAGCCGGCCGCGGCGTCGGCAGCGTGAACGGCCGGCCCATGCTCAGATGCAGCTTGTCCGCGATCGATTGCGAGACGGTCGCCCAGCCGCGTCCGCGGATCAGAGCACTCGCGCGTGCCACGCCCCCCTGCTTGATCTGACTCGGAGGGATCGGCTGCGCGCTCGCGCGTGGCGGCGCGATGACCAATGCACGGTGATCTCCGACATTAAGGAACGACCCGCGATAGATGTGCACAGCACGGATATCCCGCAGATGTGTGAGCGTGCCGCTGAAACGGTCGTGGAAGGGATTGGTCGCGAGCGTATTCGCCATTCCCGTTGGTGTAACCCACAGGTCGGTGACCAGATTCAAATCAGCAGCCGCGCGGTGTAGTCCGGTTTGGAGGTTGTGCTGGGCTCCCTCGATCGCAACGCTGCCGAATACAGCGATCGCACCTGTAGCTGCAATTGCGGCCGAGCGCACTCGTGTGGAGCTCGACTGCAACTCGACGATCGCCAGACGCGGAGAGACGCCCAAGACCCCGCGCTGGAGAATGTCAAATCCGGTGATGATCGCGTTCAGCAGGACCGGTAGCAGGAGCAGCGTCGCGGCGACCAAGCTCACGAAACCAACGACCGCGATCCCCGCGCTCCCGATGCCGGCGAGCAGGATCAGGGTCGTCACCGCCAGGCACCCGAGCCCACCGGCCGAGGCCCGGATCATGCCGTCCCGTGTGTAACCGACCGGCGTCCCCGCGCTGAGCGGTACGCGCACGAAGATGTCCCTGAGCGGATTGAGCACCCCGACGCACGCCGCCAGCAGTCCCCCGCCTGCCGCTACCGCAATGCACTGCCACGTCACGATCCGCTGGGACCCAACCGGGAACGCAAACGCTAGGTAGCCCGGGTTCGCCTGCAGCAGCGTACGAGAGAGCGTATCCCCCAGCAGGAGGCCGACGAGTGCGCCCGAAACGCCGAGCACGAGCGCGTCGAACAGCAGCACCTCTACGATCTCCCACGGTGTGTACCCGTCGAGGCGCAGGTCCGCGACCAGGCGCCGGCGCTGAGGCACCGTCAGCAGCATTGCGTTGAACGCAAACAGGAAACCCACCAGCGCGCTGACCGCCGAGAACAGCTCGATGGACTGACTGTTCGGCCCCTCCGCCTGGCGGAAGATCGTCGCGTCGAAGTCCGACGGCAGCACGTTGAGCCGCCCATCCGCGAGCTGGTTCAGCTCAGCCCGCACTTCGGTGCCACGCCCAGGCTGTGGTTGCACCAGCACACGTGTGACCCTGCCGCCGAGACCCGCCAACTGCTGCGCATAGAGAAGCGGCGCACCCGCGACCGGGCTGTGCACGAGCGCGCCGATGTCGGAAGCTTGCAGAGTGATACCCACGACAGCCTCCGCGCTGCGCCCGTCGAGCTCGATCTTGATCAGCTGCAGCGGGCTCGCGCCGATCCACTGTGCGATCGGCTCTGGCAGCGCGAGCGCCTTCTGCCTGGAGAGCTGAACTGCGGTGAAGTGGCGCAACAGCGTGCCGCCGAGGTCCGCAAAGCTCGGGTCCACGCCGATGAAGTCCACGGCCTGCCGGCCGGTGGGACCGACCAGGTAGGCGTTCGCCTCCAGCACCGCCGCCGCCTGGCGCACCCCCGGCAGGCGCTGCACCTTGCCCAGCATCCGTTCGTCGAAGCCCCCGGGGTCACGCGACTCGAGCTGCAGGCTCGCCTTGCCGACGATCCCGCTCGTGAGCTGATCCACCGAGCCGCTGAGGCTGGTGTTGGCAACCTGCGAGGCGAACAGCAGCGCCACGCCCACCGCTATGCCCAGGACCGCGAATAGCTCCTGGACCAGGCGCGCACGTAGGCGCTCCACGTAGAGGAGCGCGATGTTGGAGAGTTTCACGGGCGCCGCTCCTCGCCCGGGAGCAGCGGCGCGAGCTCGCGGTCGGGCTCGTAGGGGGACAGGCGGCCGTCGCGCAGCTCGTGGACCCGGTCGGCGTAGGCGACCGCGCGGTGGTCGTGAGTGACGAGCAGGATCGCCGCCTCCCGCTCGCGGCAGACCTCGCTCAGCAGCTCCAGCACCTCGCGGCCGCGCTGGGTGTCGAGACTGCCGGTGGGCTCGTCCGCGAGCACCAGGCGCGGGTCGGTGGAGAGGGCGCGGGCGATCATCACGCGCTGGCGCTCGCCCATCGAGAGCTGCTCGGCGCGGTGGCTGAGGCGCTCGCCGAGGCCGAGGCGTTCGAGCAGCGGCGTCACCCGGCGGCGCGCCTCGCGCGTGCGGTAGGAGCCGAGGAGCTTGAGCGCCGCGTTGTCGCTCGTGCGGGCGCCCGGGATCAGGTCCAGCGACTGGCGCACGAAGCCGAGCTCGTGGCGGCGGTAGCGCGCCGCCTCGCGCCTGGAGAGCGCGGTTACGTCGCGTCCCGCGACCCGCACCGTGCCGCCGTCCGGGCGCAGCAGCGCGGCGATCAGCATCAGCAGCGTCGTCTTGCCCGACCCGCTCGGCCCGTACAGCGCGAGCAGCTCCCCGGGGCTCACCTCCAGCGTTACGCCGTCCACTGCGCGCACCGGCTCCCCGTCTCCGACCCGGTAGTGCTTGACGAGGTCGCTCAGCTCGAGCACGGCTACGCGGGCGCCCCGCCGGCGCCCGTGCGGCGGCTCGCCCCGCCGGCCGGGAAGTCGATCACCTCGCCCTCCCGCTCCTGCGGATCGGCCGGCGCGAGCAGCTGCCCGCCGCTGAGCGAGCGGATTGTGTGGGCGTGCACCAGCGCGGTCATTTCGGGCACCGTCGCGAGCACCGCCAGCTGCTCTCGCTCCGCGGCCGTGCGCAGCAGTTCCATCACATCCTCGCGCTGGATGTCGTCGAGGCTCGCGGTTTGGTCGTCGAGGAGCAGCAGCCGCGGGCTGCGCACGAGCGCGTGGGCGAGCGCCACCAGCGTGCGGTCGCTATCGGAGAGGTCACGCCACCTCGCCGCCGCGCACTGTCCTGCCCCCACGCGCTCGAGCGCCGCCGTCGCGAGCCTTCGCGCCCGCGTGTGGCTGTGGCCACGCAGCAGCGCCATCCCCACGTAGTCGCGCATCCGCAGCTCGGCGCTGTTCGGGCCCGTCGGCCTCGCCAGTGCGATCGGCCCGCGCAGCAGCCGCGCCAGCCCACCAGCCGAGAGGTCCTTCAGGTCCCGTCCGGCGAAGCTCACGCTCCCTTCGGTCGGCTTCGCCAGGCCGGCCGCGAGCTTCAGCAGCGTCGTCTTGCCCGAGTTGTGCTGACCCCAGACCGTCACCAGCTCGCCCGGGTGGACGTCCAGCGAGACGCCGTCGAGCACCCGCACGCAGCGCTCGCCCCGCCAGTAGCTCATGCTCACCGCCTTCAGCGACAGCAGCGGGTCCATCGATCCACCGTCACCTCCGCCGGTGCGCCCGCTCGCGCAGGCGCTGCGCTCGACGCTCCTCCTCGATCGCGCGATCCATCGCCAGGGCCATGCGCTGCAGCCACGCGGTCATCGTCTGGAGGTTGTCGATCCCCAGGTTGCGCAGCATCACCGCCGTCGTCCGCGACCACCCCTCCCCGGGCGAGTGGGCTTCCGCCGCAGGGGGCCGGTCAGGCTCCTTCAGCTTCCGCTCCATCGCCAGGCAGTCCCGCTCGCGCTGGCGGACCAGCACGAGGAGCTCCGGCAGGTCCTCCACCCGCGAGACCGCGATCTTCACGAGCAGCTCCTCAAAGAACAGGGTCAACGCCAGTGGCGCCCGCATCCACCCGCCGAAGTCCCGCTCTCCCAGCTCGGTCGCCTCGTAGACCACGCGCGCCGGGCGCCTGCCCCTGGGTTCCACCTCGGCGCGCCGGATCAGCCCATCCTGCTCCAGCTCTTTCAGGAGCCGGTAGACGTAGGTGGACCTGACCTGCGCCTCACCGAGGCGCTCCTGTATCCGCCGAGCCAGCGAATACCCGTGATCGGGCTCTTCGATCAACAACCCAAGCACCGCGTGGCGTGTACTCATCGCACCGAAGCTCCTCGCTCTTCCAATGAACGGACCCCGAAACCATAACCGAAGGCGCGAGCGCAGGTGCTCGTGGACCGAACGATTTCCATACGCTGGATAGCTGACAGACACAGGGTGTTGCACAGTGCAAGCCCCGCGCGGCGTCAGCCGCGACGTGCGCGAAGGCGCCGCGGCCGGCGGACCGCGCCACGCGGGAACACGGCGGCCGCCGCCAGCAGGAGCAGCACTAGCACCGCCAGAGCGACCGCCAATCGGGAGCCGGACGCCGCAGCGTGCGCCCGCGCGGCGTAGGCCACCGCAGGCGGTGGGGCCGGTTCCGCCCCAGCGGCGCGCAGGGCGTATGCGATCCGGTTCCCGCCCGGGCGGGAGGGGCCACCCGCAGACACGACCCACGCGGCCAACGCCTGGCCGGTCTGCGGGTCGAACGCCGCCGCCGGTGGCCCGTTGGGGCCGGGCGGCGCGACCGTTTCGGGCGCTTCGAAGGCGACTTCCCCGCGCCCCGCGTAGTGGCCCCGCGCGGCGAGGAGCGCCCACGGATCGGGGCTGGCCCGCCCGGAGCCGCCGCCAGGCAGGCGCGGCGCGGCGCTCCACAGCGCCAACGCTTCCGCGTGGGGGCCCGGCACGAGGTCCGCGAGCACCGCGTCCCCGGTGCCGGCCGGCGCCGCATTGGGAGCCGGTGCCGAGCCTCCGGCGGAGACCGAGCCGGGAACCTGTGCAGCGCGAGGCGCAGCGCCGGAGCGAGCGGCGGCCTCTGCCGCGGAGCCGGAGATGACCACCGGCGCCCACACGCCGCGGTGCAGCGAGACCGGCGAGGCGCGTACCACGTAGCGGCCGGCATCGATCCCCGTCCACGCCATCATCACCGCCTCACTGGAGAGCCGGATCAGGCGCAGCGAGCCGGGGGGCGGGACCCAGCCATGGGGATCGCGGAAGCGTTCGACCCGCAAGGAAGCGCGGGCGCTCGATGCCGCCCCGAGGCCCGTCTCGAAGAAGCTCAGCTCGATCGTCGTACGCGCTCCACCGCCGGGTACCACAGTCTGGCTGCGCCACGCCACGATCGCGTGGCCGTCGTCGCTGAGTAGCGCCCGTATTTCCGGTGCGGGTGGGCGGGTTCCAATCCTTCCCAGCCTACGCACCGGTTCGATCGCGCCCGATTGCGCGATCACGCGCGCGTAGACGACCCCGCCGCCGGCCCACACGAGGAGGATGTCCGCGCGGTAGTCCATCGCGGCCGCCACTGCGGTCGGGGGACCGGGGCCGACGGGCACCAGGCGCGGAGGGCCGAGCTCGGAGCTGTAGTGGCGCTGCACGCGCACCGCGATCTCCCAACCCCCCCGCCGAGTCCGCACCGGCGATGCGAGCACCGCGTCACCGAGGTAGGCGCTGGAGACCGCCACCGGAGCCGCCGGGCCACCCAGGGGCCGCGCCGGCGCAAACGCACCCACCGTCCACCCCTCCGCCAGCGCCCCCGTGTCCGCCGCCCCCGGGCCACGCAGCGGGTCGGGGCGGGCGAGCCCCGATACAACGACCTGCCCCGCGGCGGTGCCCGTGGCGGCCGAGACCTCGGAGAGGTCGCCTACACCAGTCTTCGACAGCGGCCGAGCGGGCTCTGGCAGATCGTCAGCTGCCAGTGCCGCGCCGAGCACTTCCGCCGGCGCGGCGCCCCCGCCGCGCCCGGCGCACCCCCGCGGGGCGCTCCACAGCAGCGCTCCCGGTCCACTGCGCGTGAGCGGATCGGAGGTGGGAAAGACGATCAGCGGGGGGACGGCGGGTAAGAGCGCCACCGCGCATCCCTCCAGCCGCGCCGGCGCGGACCAGCGGGCGAGCGCGGGAGGCGCGGCCCACAGCATCGCCACGAGCACGGCGCACAGCGCCCGTCGCGGCATGGCGAGCCCGCTCATGCATCGCGCGCAGCCGGGGGAGCAGTTCGGGCACGCTTCACGCCGTCGCCGCAATGGCCGCGCCAACATCCGACCATCGTAACTCTCACGGCGCACGCACACCCGCGAACGATCCGGGGCCAGGGGTATCCGGCTTGGCCCGTATGCTGGCGCCCGAAGGCCGACACGAACAGTGGGGAGGGTTACACGACGATGGCCGCACAGCAAGCTCTCATAGCCGATCCGCAGCCGACGCTGCCATTCGAGGAGGTTCTGTGGGAGGACCCCGATTATCTGTCTCGACAGCTCATTACATATATTGGAAATAAGCGTGCGCTGCTCGAGCCCATCCAAGCCGCGCTCGACGACGTCTGCACGCGGCTCGGCAAGGATCGCCTTCACATACTCGATGCTTTCTCTGGCTCAGGGGTCGTCTCGCGTATGTTCAAGCGCTACGCGCACCACCTGGTCGCCAACGACATCGAAGACTACGCACGTGTAATCGGTACTTGCTACCTCACCAACAGAAGCGACTTTCCGGAAACCGACATCCGCGGGATCGTGGACCGGTTGAACCGGGAAGTGTCTACCCGAACGGATTTTCCCGAAGGCTTCATCGAGCGGCTGTACGCACCGCGAGACGATGGTTGCATCGTCTCCGGCGAGCGCGTCTTTTATACGCGAGATAACGCACGAAGACTCGACGCTTATCGCCTGCTGATCGAGTCGGAGCCAGTCGACGTCCAGCCTTGGCTACTCGGTCCGATGCTATCCGCTGCTTCTGTTCACGCCAATACAGCCGGCGTGTTCAAGGGCTTCTACAAGGACTGCGTCAGCGGGGTTGGACGTTTCGGTGGCTCCGGCAGCGATGCCCTGTCGCGGATTCTCGGGCGGATCGACCTTCAAGTGCCGATTCTGAGTCGCTATGACTGCGGCTCCACCGTGTATCAGATGGATGCCAACGAGTTGGTGAGCATGGCTGGCGAGTTCGACCTAGCCTATTTCGATCCCCCCTATAACCAACACCCGTACGGCTCCAACTACTTCATGCTCAATCTCATAGTGAACTATGTCGCACCATCTGAGATCAGTCGTGTATCGGGCATTCCCACCGACTGGCGACGGTCCCCCTACAACAGTCGCTCAAAGTCGTTGACTCAGATGCGAAGCCTGATTTCAGGAGTCGATACCAGCTTTGTGCTGCTATCCTACAATGACGAGGGCTTCATACCAATCGAGGAGATGCGACGGCTCTTGGAGGGCATCGGCTCCGTCGAGGAGCTGGAGATCAAGTACGCAACATTTCGTGGGAGCCGGAACCTCCGCAACCGTAGTGCCCACGTCACCGAGCATCTCTTCCTTGTGGACAAGCGGTGAACTGATGGCAAGAAAGCACGACCTGCGCCGGCAGCACGCCGGCATGATCCTCAACTTCACTTCCAAGAAACAGGAGACCACGGTCGCCAAAGCACTGCGGGACACCCTGACACGCCTTCAGAAGACGTTTACTGTGCAACTCGATCATAAGCCGCAGTGGGTACTGAGTGAGATCGTCACTAGGCTGAGCAGCGAGTATCCCGACGTTCCGTTCGCGACACCTCTGCCGACCTCGTATATGCGGCCCGATGGGGGTATTTTGTCGATTCTGGACCGAGATGGCGCCGGCCACCCCGTGCTCATCGTGGAGGTCAAGAACCAGGGGACCAACGACGAACGGATTGCTGAAGGGCTGCCACGCCAAGCGATGGGAAATGCGATCGAGCGACTAGGCAAGAACGTGATTGGATTTCGCACTGCCATGCTTCCTGAGGGCATCATGCCGTTTGTCTGCTTTGGCTATGGTTGTGACTTCCAGGAGGGCAGCAGCATCCGCGACCGGGTCATAACGGTCGCCATGTTTGGGCCTTTGAATGAAGTCAATGTCGTACCGCACGGGGAGGCTGGGCAGTTTCCGCGAGGCAGCTACTTCTTCCGCGAGAAGGAGTGGTCGAAGAAGGAGATGGCGGACGTGCTCTTCGACGTTGCGAGCCGGAGTATCCACTTCTATTTTGCGAAGTACGGCTCCGCGGCATTCGAAACTGCGACCTAGCGGCCATTAGCCGGCCTGCTTGGGCGTGAACTGCCCGCGGCCCACGTAGTGACCTCGCGCAGCGAGCGCCGCACAGCGAGCCGGGCAGCCCCACCCACATCGCCCCCACGAGGGGGTCGGCGCACCGGGAGACGGGCGCCCGCGCGCCACGGCGGTTGCGTGCTCGGCTACCCAGGACCGCCGGACGTAACCACGGCCATCGTCATCGTGCTCGCAACGAGCACCGCGGTGATCGCGATCACCGTGCGCTGGCCCGTGGCGCCGCCGGGGAACTCCGGTTTGCGCAAGCCCAAGCCGAGCGAGAGGAGCAGCGCCCAGCAGATCAGCAGGCCGCCCACGATGTAGAAGGGCACTTTGCTCTTCGCCGCCGCGAAGACGGGCGCCAGTTGCATGATCGCCGCGTGCATCGCTGGCGAGCCTAACGCATCGCGAGGCATCTCGGTAGAGACATTGCGCCGGCGCGGGACGCGGGTCCCGCCGCAGGTGCCGAGCTCCGAGGAGCGCCCCACCGAGGCCGCGGATATGCTCCCGGGCGATGACCGCGATCGTGCGCACACCCGAGGAGCGGCTCGAGGGCCTGCCGGACTTCCCGTTCGCGGCGCACTACCGCGAGGTGGACGGGATGCGCCTCGCGCACCTCGATGAGGGCGAGGGGCCGCCGGTGGTGTTCATGCACGGGGAGCCGACGTGGTCGTTCCTGTGGCGCAAGGTGATCCCGCCGGTGCGCGACGCCGGCTTCCGCTGCGTGGCCCCCGACTACGCCGGCTTCGGGCGCTCGGACAAGCCGACGGACATCGGGTGGTACTCCTACGATCGCCACGTCGCGCAGGCGGCGGCGCTGCTGGAGGAGCTCGACCTGCGGGGCGCGACGATGGTGGTGCACGACTGGGGCGGGCCGATCGGGCTGCGCATCGCGGTCGAGCACGCCGCGCGCATCGAGCGCATCGTGATCCTCGACACCGGCCTGTTCACCGGCAGCCAGCGCATGACCGACGCCTGGATCGCGTTCCGCGACTTCACCGCGCGCACGGAGGATCTGCCGGTCGGGATGCTCGTGCGCGGCGCCTGCAAGAACGATCCCGGCGACGAGGTGATCGCCGCCTACGAGGCGCCCTACCCTGACGCCGCCTCGAAGGCCGGTGCGCGCGCCTTCCCCGCCCTGATCCCGTTCGAGCCCGACGCCCCCGGCGCGGCCGAGGGGCGGCGCACCCTGCACGCGCTGCGCGAGGACACCCGCCCCACGCTGATCCTGTGGGGCGACTCCGACCCGGTGCTGCCACTGTCGGTGGCGGAGAACTTCGCGGGCGCGATCGGCAAGCCGCCGCCGCGCGCGATCGAGGACGCCGGGCACTTCCTGCAGGAGGACAAAGGACCCGAGATCGGCGCGATCGTCGCGGAGTGGCTCACCCAGACTGCTTAGTGAGCTGCGACTGCTCCGGCGGGGGAGCGAGCGCCGGCTCGGAGCGCGAGGCGCGCAGCTCGTAGCCGCGGCGCGCCTCCACATCGGCGTTGGCGAGCACGCGGTCGGCCTTCGTCACGCGGCCGATGCCCTCGGTGAGCGAGCGCGGCAAAAGCGTGCCGAGCTGGTAGGTACGCCGGGTGGACTTCGGCACCCACACTTCGACGGTGCCGTGCTGAAGCGCCTCGACGATCGCATCGGCTACTTCGGAGGGCTCGAGGTTGTGGAAGCCGCGCGCCTCCCCCAGCCCGCCGCCGAGCTCGGTGTTGACGACGTAGGGCATCACGTAGGAGAGGTCGATGTGGGCGCCCATCAGGCGCAGCTCGCCGCGGACCGCCTCGGTCAGGCCGATCACCGCGTGCTTGGTCGCCGAGTAGGTGGCCCCGCCGGGCGCCCCGAAGCGGCCTGCCTGGGAGGCGATGTTGACGATGTGCCCGCGGTCGCGGGGGACCATCCGCGCGAGGCCGAGCTTCATCCCGAGGATCACCCCGTGGAGGTTGATGTCGATCATCCGCTGCGCCGTCAGATCGTCCTCGTCGACGAAGCGGCCGAGGGGCATGATGCCGGCGTTGTTGATGAGCACGTCCACCGGCCCGAGCTGCTCCTCGGCGGCGTCGAGGAAGCGTGTGAAGGAGTCGCGGTCGGTGACGTCGAGCGGGAGCGCGACCGTGCGCGAGCCGAGCTCGGAAGCGGCCTGCTCAGCGGCGGCGAGGTCCACATCGCCGATCGCGACCCGCATCCCAGCCCGCAGAAATGCGTCGGCCGTGGCACGGCCGATCCCGCGTGCGGCGCCGGTGACCGCCGCGTTCTGCCCGGCGAGGATGCGGGGTGGCTTGGCCAGAGCCAGAACGCTAGCGCACCTTTCGCCTCGACGCGGGGTTTGAACAAGCGAAACGTCCCGCCGACCTGGGGAGGCGGGACGCAAGGGAGAGCGGGCACACATAGCTCGGGCGATCCACGGCATCGCCCGAGCATGTGTGGCGAGTGAGTTTTGAGGGCTCTACGCCGTTACCCTCCAAGACATGCCGCACTTCATGTTCGAGGGGCAGCGGATCGCCTACACCGAGTACGGCGGCGGCCCCGCCGCCGTGACCCCGTCGGGAGCCAGGAGCACCCGCTCCCGAACCGCGCGCTCCTCAGCAGCCGCGGCGCGCCCGCTGATCCTCGTCCACGGGCTGTTGCTCGCCCAGACGATGCACCGCCCGCTCGCGCAGGACCTGGCGGCGCGCGGCAACCGGGTGATCGCCGTGGACCTGCTCGGCCACGGCGAGTCCGAGCGCCCGCGCGACATGTGGCGGTACTCGATGCGCTTCTTCGCCGATCAGGTGCTCGCGCTGATGGACCACCTGGAGCTCGAACAGGCGGTCGTGATGGGGACCTCGCTCGGGGCCAACACGGCGCTGGAGATCGCCCTAGAGGCGCCGGGGCGGCTGCGAGGGATGGTGATCGAGATGCCGGTGCTCGACAACGCGCTGTTGTGGAGCGCGCTCACGTTCACCCCGATCCTCGTCGCGTTGACGTTCGGGGAGCCAGTGATGAAGCTCGTGGCGCGCGGCGCGCGGGCGGTCCCGCGGCGCCTGCTCCCCCACTACGGCAACGTGCTGCTCGACGCGCTCCGCCAGGAGCCGGGCCCGGGGGCGGCGGTGCTACAGGGGCTCTTCTTTGGGCGCGTCGCGCCGCACCGCACGGAGCGGCGCACGTTCGAGATGCCGGCCCTTGTGATCGGCCACCGGCGCGACCCCGTGCACCCCTTCTCCGACGCGGGGATGCTCGCCGAGGAGCTTCCCAACGGGCGCCTCGTAGAGGCCGACTCGCTGGTCGAGCTGCGCCTGCGCCCAGAGCGCCTGACGGGCGAGATCGCTGCCTTCCTGGACGAGGTGTGGGACGGCAAAGCCCAGGCCAAGCGCCCCGCGCGGCGGACCCGCCGCTCGGGGACCTCCCCGGGGTAGCCGCCAGCCGCGGTCCTGCGGCCTCCATCCCGATCGAAGGGGGGCGGCCCTCAGGCGGCCGGCGGGTAGAGCACGAGTTCGCTGATGCCCACTTGCCCGGGCGCCTGGGCGGTGCCCTGCGAGGCGGCGGGCGCCTTGGTGATCCACACGAGCATGAAGCCGAACGCCCTGCCCCGCGTGCGGAGCTTCAGGTGCGTGACCTTCTTCTTCAGCACGTGCGAGCCGCTCAGCGTGGTCCAGCCGGGATCGGTGATCTTGGCGGGCGCGTGGGCGCCGCCTGCGCCGTACAGCTGCACGGTCATCCCGCGCGTGGGGGTGGCGAGTTCGATGCTGCCCAGCTTCGTCGGGCTGCGCAGGTTGATCAGCAGGCCCTCCGCCATGTTCGGGAAAGAGGCCGCCTGCACCTGCGCGGTCCACGCGGTGGAGTGTTCGCCGTCGATCGCCAGCGCCGGGTCGCCGAAGCCGGCGGGGGGGTATTCGGAGGGGTTGTAGGTGGTGGCCGCGTCGGTGTCCAGTACGAGCGGGGTGGGCTGTTCGGTCTTGCCCGAGCCTGCTTTCGATTTCGATTCGGTGGTCGAAGTGTTCGTTTCGGTGCTCGCGGGCGTCGTCGTCGATTTCCCGGAGGTCGATTCTTCCGCCGCGCTGCCGGTTTTTTCTGGAGTCCCGCCCGCCCCGGCCGCCGGGGCCGGGAGCTTGGGCGGCTTGGTGGCGCTCGCGGGCGGGAAGAGGAGGTTGTTGGCTGAGCCTTTGCCCGCGGCATGAGTGCCAGTCCCACCCGCGCCGCCGGCGCCCGGCGTCGTGGGGAGGGCCGGCGTGGCCGGGGTGGTGACGGCGGGGGCTGTGGCTCCCGGCGCGGTCGTGGTCGGCGCGAGCGCCACCGGGCGCGGGGCGGCCTTGTGCTTGTTGAGCGCCGCCCCCATCGCCACGGCCGCGCCGGCGGCGAGCAGCGCGGCGAGCAGCGCGAGCACGGTTAGCGGCCGCCAGTTGGGGCGCTCGCCGAGGCTCCCGGGCTCGCACGCCCCGCACTGTAGGCACCACTGCTGGCCCTCCTGCAGCGGAGCCCCGCAGTGCGCACAGGTGTGGCCTTGCGGGGAGGGTTGCTCCGGCGTCGTCGTGTCGGGCGCCCCCTCGGGCGGGACCGCCGGAGGTCCGGAGGCCGGCGGCTGCTCGGTTCCAGACACAGCCGGGGGATCGGCGAGCAACGTGTTCACTGCACGCCGATTCTACCCCCACCTCGGCGATATGGCGCCGTACCCCGACCTCGGATCCGGCCGTGCGGCTCACGGACGCGGCGGCGGCGGTCCCCCGGGGACGATCTCCCGGCCGGTGGGTTGCAACCGCTCGTCGAGCTCGAGCTGCCAGTAGTAGCGCGTGAACGTGCGCCCCTCGCGGAACTCGCCGACGTGCGGCGCGATGGCCTCGCCGGCCGCCATGCGCACGATCAGCTCGGGGTAGGTGCGGCCCTCCAGCGCGGCGTAAGCCGGCGCGGGGAAGGCTCCCCCGAAGCGGGTGTTCACGTCGGTGATCCCAAGGCCCACCTCGGGGTCGCGGAAGACTTGGATCGTGGCGGGCCCGCGCACCGCCAGGGCCTCCATCGTGCGCCGCCCCAGCTCGATCAGCTCGGGGTCGCGGACCGTGGCGCCCTTGATCGACTCTCCCCCCCGGGACTCGAGCATCGTGCGGGGGATCGCGTTCAGGCAGCGCCCCTCCAGGTCGCCGAGACAGTCGATCGAGAGCTCGGGGCCGCCCATCGCGCGCTGCACCATCACCGGCTCGCCCTCGTACCCCGGCCGTCCATTGGCTATGTAGCGCACGAAGAAGTCCCGCTCCGCGGCGTCGCGCGCGAGGTGGATCGAGCGCGCCCCCGACCCCTGGCGGGGCTTGACCATCACCGGGTAAGCCTCGGGCTCCTCGCCGGGCAGCACCGTCGGCGGCGAGGGCAGCCCCAGACGGGTGAGCAGCAGGTGGGCCTCGTACTTGTCGTATGTCGCGCGCGCCACCTCGGGGGAGGGCACGAGCGCGGGCAGTAGGTCGTCCGCGCGGGCCTGCGCCAGCACCTCGATGTCGAGGTCCGTGAGCGGGATCACCGCGCCCACCCCGTGGCGCTCGCACAGCTCCCGCAGGGCGGGCACGTAGCCTGGGTCGACGATGGGAGGAACCGCCACGCGCACCTGCGCCGCGTACTGCGCGGGCGCCAGCGGGTTGGGATCGACCGCGATCGTGGTGGTGAGGGCGGCGAAGCAGGCGACGATGTCGTAGCGCTTGCCCACCCCCGTCAGGAGGATCGCAGGGGTCACGCCCACCCCCCCGTCTCGCCCTTGTAGAGACCCGCGCCTCCCAGCACGATCGCCAGCGTGCGCCACAGGATGCGCAGGTCGAGCGCGGGCGAGCGGTGCTCGATGTAGTACAAGTCGAGCTCGATCCGCTCGCTCCAGGGCAGCGCGGCGCGGCCGTTGACCTGCGCCCAGCCGGTGATCCCGGGCCGGACGGCGAGGCGCCCGCGCTGGCGGGGGGTGTACGTCGCGACCTGCCCCGGCAGGGTCGGGCGGGGGCCGATCAGCGACATCTCGCCCCTCAGCACGTTCAGCAGATTCGGCAGCTCGTCGAGCGACGTTCGGCGCAGCAGCGCCCCCACGCGCGTGATCCGCGGGTCGTCCGCGTCGATCGCGAGGCCTGCCCCGAGTCTCTCCGCGCCCGTGACCATCGTACGCAGTTTGATCACCTCGAACGGCCGCCCGTCCTTGCCGATCCGTCGCTGACGGTAGATCGCGCTTCCGGGGGACTCCAGGCGGATCGCCACAACCGCCGCCGCCAGCACGGGGGAGGCGAGGACCAGCAAGGTGGCGGAGACCGCGATGTCCATCGCGCGGCGGATCATCGGGGGAACTCCCCTGTTGCGGGCCGCTGGGCGAGGGCTGGTTGGCAGCCTTGCGCCTTCATCGGGTCCCCTCCGCGGCTTCCCAGGTGGCGGCGGTCCCGTGGCGCAGCCAATCCCACAGGCCGAACGCGAGCGAGCCCGTTGTCAGCACGTAGTAGCGGCACACCAGCAGCACCCGCACGCGCAACACCCCGCCGAGCGCAGCGGCGGCGAGCAGCGCGAGCTGCAATCCAAGCGTGACCGTGTAGAGCGAGCCCGCATTCCCGCCCGCGACGAGCGCGACGTTGGCGGCGAGCGCAATCGCGTGCAGGAACGGCGTCGCGTAGCGCAGCACGCGGTGGGAGAGGATCATCAGCGCATACCCCGGGGTGTATCCGCGCGGGGAGAGCATCCCGCCGCGCAGCACGATCGGCCACGTGTGACTCATCATCCGCCGCTTGCGCGCCCGCTCGCCCTCGATCGATGGCACCATCCGCTCGCTGGTGCGCGCCTGCGGCACATACACCGCGCGCCACCCCCGCTTGACCATCCTGTACGGGAAGGACAGGTCGTGGCCCATGATCGGGTCGACCACGATGTACGACGCGCGCCGCGTGGCATAGATCGCGCCGTTGCCCGCGGTGATCGAAGCGAGCCGCGACTCCCACCCACGCACCGCCATCTCATAGCGCCAGTACACCCCCTCCTGGTTCGTGGCCGCCCCGCCTCGGGGCGGTTTTCCCGGGTCCCGAAAAAAGCGCACCTGCCCGCACGCATACCCCACGCGCGCCTCCGCGAAGGCCCCCACCAGCGCCCGCAGCGCGCCGGGCTCCCACATCGAGTTCGCATCGGAGAACGCCACGATCTCCCCCTGCGCCCGCTCCACGGCTACATCCTGTGCGCGGACCTTCCCCCCGCGCCGCAGCTCCAACACAAGGTCGGCCCCAGCCTCCCGCGCGCGCGCGGCCGTGGCGTCGGTGCACCCGTCGCAGGCGACGATCGTCTCCAACAGCTCGCGCGGGTACTCGAGCGCCAGCGCGTTTGCGACCTTCGCGGCGATCGACTCCTGCTCGTCGTGCGCGGCCACGATCAGCGAGACGGAGGGCAGCGGCTCCCCGTGCGCGGGCGCTGGAACCGGCGCCCGTCCGAACAGGCGCGCCAGCACGGCGAGCGCGAGGGCATAGCCAAGCTGCGTCCACACGATCAGGCCGGCGCACACCCAGAAGAGGACCTCGAGGATGGTGCTCACCATTCGGAGCCTTGCCTCTCGCCGCCGGCATCGCTACGCTTGTTGATGGCTAATACGCTGATCGGATCGTTCAGCCTTTGGGGAAGTCCCTGGTGGCCGCCGGGATCGTCTTCACTGCGACCACCAGGGCACCCCGCTATCTCGCCAGCCGGTCGATGACCAACATGGCAATCAGCAGAGCGATGGCTAATACGGTCAGCGGATCGTCCATATGAACCCTCCTTTCTCCGGGACGTACGATCCCGGAGCGGCCCGGAGAGAAGGGTCTGCGAAACGCGGCGATCAGCCATTCCGATCACTCTACGGACGGCTTGGGATGTTTCGCTAGCTCGGGTCGAGCGCAGTGCTCAGGCGAGCAGCCGTCCGTATAGCTCCATGTGGGACCGGGCGGCCGTCTCCCATGAGTACGGCCCCGCGGCCGCGGCACGGGCGCACGCCGCCATCTCCGTCAGCGCTGTGCGGTCGCCCAGCAGCGCCCGTAGAGCGGTGCGCAGAGCGTCGGGGCTCCCTGCCGGGACCATGCGCGCAGCGTGGGTGGCGGCAATCTCGGGGAAGCCGCCGACGTCGCTGAGCAGCAGCGGCTTGCCGAACGCGAGTGCGGTGAACAGCACGCCCGACTGCTCGGCCTCCAGATAAGGCAGCACTACGAGGTCCGCACGGCGGAAGTACGCGGGCAGCTCGGCGTCGGAGATGAAGCGCGGCACGAAGCGCACGTTCGGCGGGGCTGCGCTGCGTAGGGGAGAGATGTCCATACGGGGCATCCCCACGATCCACAACTCTCCCGTCCCGTCGAGCCCCCGCCAAGCCTCCAGCAGCATGTCGAGGCCCTTGTACGGGCGTAGCAGCCCGAAGCACAGGACCACGGGGCCCTCCGCCTGGAAGGGCGATGGCCCAGCCGGCAACTCGGCGAGGTGCGTAAACGCGCCGTGGGGGATCACGTGGACGCGGTCGGAGTCGACACCCAGCTCGCGCACCAGGCGCTCGCGGCCATGTCCGGAGTGCACGACAACCGCGTCGAAGCGCTCGTACAGCCGCCGCTGCGCGGCGAGCTGCCCCGGTCGCGGCTCGCGCGGCAGCACGTCGTGGGCGGTCAGCACCAGCTTCGGGCGGGGTGGGCGGGTCTTCCAATCCGTGCGCCGCCGGCGCGGCAGCAGGTGTGCGTCCAACGGCTGCACCGTGAGCCACTGGAAGTGCACCACGTCGGCCGCGTGCGACGCGCGGCGGTAGTGCAGCATGTCCGGCACGTGCTCGGCCAGCTTCAGCGCCATCCGCCCCCGCGAGCGCCGGCCCTCCGAGGAGCCCCGGTGCGCAAGGCGATAGAAGAGCTCGTGCCGCTCATACCCCTCCACGGGAGGCACCTCCCCATACGCGAAGCGGCTCGTGAACAGCTCCACCTCCGCCCCCGCCGCGGCCAGCGCCCCGCACAGGGCGTGGTCGTACGGCGGGGTGTAGGCCGAGGGGTCAACGACGTGGACGCGCATCGCGGGAGACAATAGGCGCGCCCAGTAGACTTGGTGGCGTGAGCGCAGCGAGCGAACATGCGGATCACGAGCTGGTAGTGGCCGCCGACGGAAGCATCCCCGCCGATCAACTGGTGCGCCTGGGTGTGGCGCCTGGCACCCACTTGCGCGTGGTGCAAACGGGCCCAGCCGGACCGGCCAGAGCCCTGGCGGGATCGCTGCCCGACTTCCCGGATCTGAGCTGGGAGGACTTCGAGCGGGCCAGCAAGCTCGCTCGGCACGACCTCGCGCTGAAGTGAGGGTTCTCGCCGACTCGCACGCCGTCGTGTGGCATCTTCAAGGTTCCGCCCGGCTGTCAGCTCCCGCCGCGAAGGCGCTCACCGAAGCGGAAGCCACAGACGGAGTAGTAGTTTCGGTCGCCTCCTTGATCGACCTGTGGTACGTCACCCAGACTACCCAGGGAGTGACCACCACCCATTTGGCCGCACTGCGGGACCGGCTTGCCTCTTCGGCTGCGTTCACCCTCCACCCGATCGACATTCCCGTTGTGGACGCCACCACCTCGATCCCCCGCGATCTGCTCACTGACCCGTGGGACCGCTTCATCGTGGGAACCGCCCTCGCATTGACCATGCCGCTGGTCACCAGAGATGGCCCCATCCGCGATACCAGGCTCGTGCCGACCATTTGGTGAGCAAAGTTGGGTCAAGACTCTCCAGGCGTTGAGCTGAGCTTCTGCGTTGTCAACACCTCCCAACGGAAGCTCCTGCTGCGCGGGCTCGATGCGATCGCGCGCGAGCGGGTTTCGCTACCGTTCGCCACGGAGGTCCTCGTGCTCGACAACGGCTCGCGCGACGGCTCCGCGGAGGCCGCGCGCGCGCATCCCACGGTCGATGAGGTGCTCGCCGTGGACGAGCGGCGCGGCAAGGCGCTCAACGACTCGGAGTTGATGCGGCGCGCGCGTGGGCGCTACGCGCTGCTACTCAACGAGGACTCCGAGTTGCTCCCCGGGGCGGCGCTCGCCCTGTGGCAGGCGCTTCAGGCGCACCCGGGCACGGCGTGCGCGGGGGCGCAGCTGTTGCGTCCCTACGGCGATCGATCGAAGGTTGGGGTCACCCCCGCCGACCCAGCCGTTCCGGCTATACGCCCCAGTGCCCAAGCGTGCGCGTGGCGCTTTCCGACGGTCGCGACAGCGCTCGCCGGCGCCGTGCTCGCGCATCGCCTGTACACGGTGCAGAGCAAGGGCGGGCGGACGCGCGCGGTCGATTGGTGCCAGTCCTCCGCCCTGCTCGTGAGGCTGGAGGCCGCCAAGCAGGTCGATTACATGGACCCCGACTTCTTCGTCTACTCCGACGAGGTCGACTTCGCCCGCCGCCTGCGCGACGCCGACTGGCGCAGCCTGTACGTGCCGGGCGCGCGCGCGATCCACCACGAGCAGCTCGCTACCGCCGCAGTGCCCGAGCGGCGGATCGTGGAGATGGCACGCAACCGCGACCTCTACATGCGCAAGCACCACTCCACCTC
>JBOGYA010000015.1:0-21537 GCA_050696515.1 Solirubrobacteraceae bacterium | reverse complement strand
GCGCCACCAACCTCGGGGAGGCGCTGCGCCGGATCGGCGAGGGCGCGGCGATGATCCGCTCCAAGGGCGAGGCGGGCACCGGCGACATCGTCGAGGCGGTGCGCCACATGCGCGTCATAACGGGTGAGCTACGCCGCCTCGCGGCGCTGCAGGAGAGCGAGCTGGCGAGCGCCGCCAAGGAGCACGGCGCCCCGCTCGACCTGGTGCGCGCGGTGGCTGCGGAGGGCCGCCTGCCGGTGGTGTTGTTCTGCGCAGGCGGGATCGCTACGCCGGCGGACGCGGCGTTGATGATGGCGCTGGGCGCCGAAGGGGTGTTCGTCGGCTCGGGGATCTTCAAGTCCGAGGACCCGCCGGGCCGCGCGCGCGCGATCGTGGAGGCGACCACGCACTGGCAGGACCCGGCGCGCGTCGCAGGGGCCTCACGCGGCTTGGGCACCGCGATGGCCAGCCTGGAGAGCTCCAAGCTCCACGACGAGCAGCTACTCGCCCAGCGCGGCTGGTAGGGCGTAGGCGTCGTTTCTGACCGGCTGTGTCGATTGGCGCGAGCACAGTGAGAGACGACGCGCCGGTGGTGGGGGTGCTCGCGCTGCAGGGCGGCTTCGAGGCGCACGGGCGGGTGCTGCGCGGCCTGGGCGCCGAGGTGCGCGAGGTGCGCACGCCGGTGGACCTAGAGGGCATTGAGGGCCTTGTGATCCCCGGCGGGGAGTCGACGACGATGACGTTGGGGATCGAGCGCGAGGGCCTCGCGGAGCCGCTGCGGGAGCTGGCGCGGGCGGGCGTCCCGATCTTGGGCTCGTGCGCGGGGCTCGTCATGCTCGACCGCGAGCACCTGGGGCTGATGGACATGCGCGCGCGGCGCAACGCGTTCGGCCGCCAGATCCACAGCTTCGAGGCTGACGTGCGGATGCGCGGGGTGGAGGGGGAGGAACCAGTACAGGGCATCTTCATCCGCGCCCCGTGGATCGAGGACCATGGCCCGCGGGTGGAGATCCTGGCGGAGGTGGACGGCCACGCGGTGGCGGCGCGCGAGGGCAACCGGCTGGCGGTGGCCTTCCACTGCGAGCTCACCAAGGACGAGCGGGTGCACCGGCTGTTTCTGGATGCCGTTCGGTCTGATTAGGAAACGAGGGGCCCGGCCGAAGCCGGGAGACGCGCCTACACGCGCCTACAGGCGAGTCCCAGTTTCGGCCAGCCAGCCTTCGGCTGGCTGCGCCACCCTCTCGGATGACAGCAGGATGATCGGCTCTTCGAGCAGGTCGAGCACGCGGTTGATCGCGTCGTGAATCTGACCGGCGAGCAGGCCGTCGTCGTCGAGCAGGATCGCCTCCTCGAAGGGCCATGAGCGCCACACGTGGATGGAGGGGCGCAGGTGGGCCGCGCGGCGGCCGAGCGTGCGCAGGAAGGACTCCAGGCGGGTCCTGTCGCGGGCGGAGGCGTAGCGGCGGCGCAGCAGCCAGGGCCACAGCTCGGTGGAGATCGTGTCGGGGTTGTGCGCGCCCACCTGCTTCCAGTCCTCGCCCTGCCAGCGGCGTATGTAGGTGGGAGCATCCAGGCGGCAGGTGAGGTAGACGCGGGTGCGCGCGGGTGCGTTGCGGAAGCCGAGCTGAGGCTGGGGCTCGATATGCCAACCCCCGCCCACCCCGGGGTCCCCTTCGAGCTCCGCGAGGCGCTCGGCGTGCCCGGCGCCGTAGAGGTGCTCGGCCTGGCGCTTGAGCTCGCCTGGCCACATGTGCAGGACGAGCTCCTGCCCGTCGAAGTCCAGGGCGGCGCGCTGCATCGAGACGACCCCGAGCGCGGTGTCCAGGCGCACGTGCGCCAGGCCGATGCGCTCGGGCTGCAGGCCGGTCGCTTCGCGCAGCAGCGAGCGCAGCCGCCACTTGCGCCGCACGGGGTCCACGCCGACGCGGCGCAGCGAGCCGAACGGCAGCAGGTGCGCGAAGTCCTGGTGTGCGTAGGCGAGCAGGTCCTGCACGAGCGCGCGCTCGGCGGGGGAGAGCACGCCGAGCTCGACCAGCCGCCACCACGACTCCAGCAGGTCGTGCCAGCGCAGCACGCAGGTGCGCCGCTGCGCGAAGCTGGCGCTGCCGAGGTTGAGCTCGCCGACGCGGTGGCCGTTGCGCCGCGCCCAGCGGGTGCACACCTTGCTCTCCAGCAGCACGACGAGCTCGGGATCGAAGCGCAGCACCCCGTCGAAGCGCTGCCCGCGGCTGGTGTCGCGGACCTCCCCGTCGGGCTCGGCCGGTTCGGTGTCGGGCGTGAGGAACACGGAGACGAGCCGTTCGCGCTTGACCTCCCCGCCGGAGGCGCTCTCCTCGGAGGCGTCGACGATGTGCGTGGCCTGCATGTCCACGGCGCAGTCGGGCAGCTCGCTCTGGGAGGGCTCGCCGATCGCGCGCAGCAGCGTCTCGCGGGCCATGGGAACGAGCCGCAGCACGATCATCGCCGCGCGCGTGAGCTGGTCCTCGTGCGTGCGCCCGAGCTCGCGGTAGGGGTCGAAGACGTTCAGGTGCGGGTTGGCGGTGGCGCTGTCCATAGGCCCTTACCCGATGATGGTCACCCTCTCCCCGTTTCTCTGTGCGACCCCATGACGCCCCTCGCCTCTATAGCCCTGCCGTTCGCGTGTAGATCCTGTACGGACGATCAGCGAACTATCAAAGACTTTAGCGCACGCTCACGTTTCTGAGGATGCGGATGCGGGCCGCCGCTACAGGCAAGTAGCCGCGGCGGCGATCGACGAGCGTGCGTCCTGGATGGTGACGACGACCGCTCGGCTCTCGGACTCGATGAACACGTCTGAGTCCGTTAGGCCTCATAGACGCGGAGATGGAGCGCTATCAAGCAGTCTCGAAGCGCGCGATCCCGTCTTCCTGGCGCTCCACCACGCGCCCGTCCTGCAGCAGCAGATCGACGTGGCCGAGGACCTCGGAGATCGTGAGGTAGGCCTGGGTAACCGCGACGTTGCCCCACATCTCATACGCCAGCTCGTAGGCAGTGCGCGGGCGTTCGGCGATCAGCCGGTGGATGCGCTCGGCGCGGCGCTCGTGCAGGCGCATGCGCTCGTCGATCAGCGCGGCGTGGCCGGCGATCGGGGCTCCGTGGCCGCCGAGCACGAGCTCCAGGTCCATTGCGCGGGTCTTCCGCAGGGAGTCCAGGTAAGTGAGCAGCGCTTGCGGACGGGGGCCGTCGTAGTCGCCCTGCGCCTCCAGCGGCCGCGCGATCAGGGGGTTTGAGGAGATGCGCGCGAGCAGGTGGTCGCCGGCGAACAGCAGCTTGCGGCGCTCGTCCCAGAAGATGGTGTCGGAAGGGCTGTGGCCGGGGCGGTGCAGGATGCGCAGCGTGCGGTCGCGGAGCTGCAACTCGTCGCCCTCGGCGAGCGTGCGGTCCACCTCGACGGTGCAGCCCCACGCGCGGAAGCTCGCGGAGACGGCGCGCAGCGCGGTGACGACGTCGGTGGGGACCCCGTTCTGGAGCATGATCCGCGCGGCGAAGCGGTCGTCGAGCTCGGCCTCGGTGCGGAAGTCGCCCAGGCAGCGGTCGAGGCCCTCCAGTGCCACGACGGGCGCCCCGGAGCGCCGCGCGAGGATCGCGGCGAGGCCGAAGTGGTCGATGTGCTGGTGGGTGACGACCAGCAGCTCCAGGTCCTCGATCGCGTGCCCGCGCGCGGCGAGCGCCTGTTCGAGCTCGTCGAGCGCCTTCGCGGAGTTGGGGCCGGAGTCGATCAGCGTCAGCGGCTCGTCCTCGATCAGGTAGGCGTTGACGCGGCCCACCGCGAACGGCGTGGGGACCGCCAGGCGGTGGATCCCCTGCTGCGCGACGCGCTCCAGCGCGGCGGCCTCCTCGGCGACCCCGTCCCGCTTGGCGGGGTTCTCAGGCGCTCCCGCCCTGGGCTTCGCGGCGCGCGCCGGCGGTCGTTTGGCCTGTTTGGCTGGCGGCCTGGGCTCGGCCCGAGACTCGGCTGGTTTGCCGGGGCTCATGAGCGGATCAGCGCCAGCACCTCGTCGCGGCGGCGCTCCATCTCCTCGTGGGAGCGCAGCGACTCCAGGCAGAGGCGCAACAGCGGCTCGGTATTCGAGGGTCGCACGTTGAAGTGCCAGTCGTCGTAGTCGATCGAGATCCCGTCGAGGCGGCTCTGCTCGGCATCGGCATAGCGCGCCGCGATCTCCTCCATCTTGGCGTCCTGGTCGGCCACCTCGGAGTTGATCTCCCCGGAGATGAAGTAGCGCTCGCGGTATGGCCTCAACAGCTCGGACATGCGCTTGCCGGTCTTCGAGAGGTGCTCGAGGATCAAGAGCGCCGGCAGCGTGCCGGAGTCCGCGCAGTAGAAGTCGCGGAAGTAGTAGTGCCCGGACACCTCGCCCCCGAACAGCGAGCCCTCCGCGCGCATCCGCGTCTTGAAGAAGGCGTGGCCCACGCGGTTGACATAAGGAGTGCCCCCGGCCCGCCTGACCGTGTCGGGCACCGCGCGCGAGGCGCGCACGTCGTAGAGGATCGCCTCGCCCGCCCAGTCCGCTCCAGCTCCCCGGTCTGGGATCGCCTTGCCCGCCCCGTCCGCTCCATCCCCCCGGTCTGTGTGCCCGTGCCGCTTGCTCAACAGCGACTCGGCCAGTAGCGCGGTGAGGAAGTCCCCGTCCACGAACGCGCCCGTGTCGTCGATGAAGAAGCAGCGGTCGGCGTCCCCGTCCCACGCGATCCCGAGATCGGCGCTCCGCTCGCGCACCTTGTCGATCACGAACTGCCTGTTCTCGGGCAGCAGCGGGTTTGGCTCGTGGTCGGGGAAGCTGCCGTCCGGGGTCCAGTAGGTCTCGATCAACTCGAGCCCGAGGCGCTCCAGGAAGGGACCCACCATCGGGCCGGCCATCCCGTTGCCGCCGTCCACGACGACCTTCAGCGGCCTGACCGCCGTCGGGTCGATGAAGCGCAGCGCTGCCTCCTGGAACTCGGCGGTGACGTCCACCTCCTCGACCGTCCCGCGCGGAGGACGCTCCGCGGCCCGCTGGCCCTCGGCGCCCGCGGGCCCGTCCAGCCCCGCCTCGATCAGCCGGCGGATGTCCTGTATGCCGCTGTCCCCCGACAGCGCGAGCGCCCCCGCGCGCACGAGCTTCGCGCCGGTGTACGCCTTCGGGTTGTGCGAGGCGGTGCACATCAGCCCCCCGTCCAGACCGCGCGAGCCGACGAGGTAGTAGAGCATCTCGGTCCCCACTTCTCCCGCGTCGAGCACGTGCGCGCCCTCGGCGCACAGGCCCTCCTTGTAGCGCGCCGCCAGCTCGGGCGCCGTCAGGCGCATGTCGCGCCCCATCCCCACGCGCAGCTCGGTAACGGGCTTGCCCTCCAAGCTGGAGAGCACCCGCGCGAACGCGCGGCCGATCTGCTCGGCGATCCCGCCGTCGATCTGATCGCCGTACAGGCCGCGGATGTCGTAGGCCTTGAAGATCTCTGGGGAGGGAGCACGCACGCCGTCTCGCATCCTAAGCTCTAGGGCATGTCTGGGCATTCCAAGTGGTCGAGCATCAAGCACAAGAAGGCGATCGTCGACTCCCGCCGCGGCGCGGCGTTCACGAAGCTGGCGCGCGCTGTCACCGTGGCCGCACGCGAGGGTGGGGGGGATCCGGACTCGAACGCGGCGCTCGAGAACGCGATCCGCAAGGCCAAAGCGGCGTCGATGCCGAAGGACAACATCGAGCGCGCTATCGCCAAGGGCTCAGGCGTTGGCGGCGACGCGGAGGCGCTGGAGACCGTGATCTACGAGGGCTACGGGCCCGCCGGGGTCGCGCTGCTGGTCGAGGCCGTGACCGACAACCGCAACCGCACGGGGCCGGACGTGCGCAACCTCTTCACCAAATACGGCGGCTCCCTCGGCGAGCCCGGCTCGGTCGCATACCTGTTCGACAAGAAGGGCGTGATCGTCGTGGACGCCTCGCGCTACTCCGAGGACGACCTGCTCGTCGCGGTCGAGGCGGGCGCGGAGGACATCTCCGCGGACGAGGACGTCTTCGAGGTCATCACCGCCCTGGGCGACTTCACCGCGGTGCGCCGCGCGCTGGAGGAGGCCGGGATCGAGCTGGAGAGCGCGGAGCTCACCCACCGGCCCTCCAGCCTCGTGCCGATCGAGCACGAGGGCCAGGTCGTGAAGCTGATGAAGCTGATCGACGGCCTCGAAGAGAACGAAGATGTCGCGGCGGTGCACGCCAACTTCGATGCCCCCGCAGACGTACTGGCCCGCGCGGCTGGGTAGGAGGCCCAGCCCCCCTGCGCTCGGTTGCGACACCGACTCGCGCGGACGATCCCCTATGACCACCACACTTCTGCCACCCGTGGCGATCCTCTGCGGCGGGCGTGGGGCGCGCCTGCGCGAGCGCACCCTGGAGATCCCCAAGCCGCTGGTGGAGATCGGGCGCCGGCCGATCGTCCAGCACGTGATCGAGCTGTACGCCGCGCAGGGCTTTCGCCGCTTCGTGCTCGCCACCGGCTACCGGGGCGAGCTGATCGAGCGCTTCGCGACCGCGCACCGCTGGCCGGAGGGGGTCGAGGTGCGGTGCGTGGACACTGGCCTCGACACCCCCACCGGTGGGCGCATCAAGCTTTTGGGGCCCAGTGGTCGCATCGATCCCATGGAGGCCGGCGGGCACATCGACTCTTTGCAGCCCGGTGGCGCGTTCGCGCCGCACGCGCGCGACGGCACCTTCTGCGTGACCTACGCCGACGGCCTCGCCGACATCGACCTTGCGCGGCTGCTCGCCTTCCACGCGTCCCACGGGGCGCTCGCCACGATGACCGTCGTGCGCCCCGAGCTGCAGTTCGGGGTGGCCGAGCTCGACGGGCCTGGAGGCCGTGTGCTCGGCTTCCGCGAGAAGCCCCGCTCCGAGCACTGGGTCAACGGCGGCTTCTTCTGCCTGCGCCCCGGCGCGCTCGAGTACATCGAGGCCGACTCCGTGCTCGAGCGCGAGCCCCTGCAGCGGCTCGCCGCCGCGGGCCAGCTGCGCGCCTACCGCCACGAGGGCTTCTGGCGCTGCATGGACACCTACAAGGACGCCGTCGCGCTCAACGACCTGTGGGCCTCCGGGGACGCGCCCTGGCGGGTCCCTTAGAGGCGTCCGACCCCCCGCGCAGAATCACTTCCGATGATCGTCCTCGGGATTGACCCCGGCCTCGCGAACGCCGGCTACGGCGTGGTGGCCCGCCGCGGGGGCACACGGCCGGGAGGGCCGGGTCGGCTGGCCGCGCTCGACGGCGGTGTGATCGACACGCCCGCCGGCCTCTGCATAGAGCGGAGGCTGGCGACGATCCACGCGCGTGCGCTGGAGCTGATCGACGAGCACGGCTGTACGGCGATGGCGGTGGAGCAGCTGTACTTCGGCCAGAACGTGCAGACAGCGTTCGCCGTCGGCCACGCCCGCGGCGTCGCGATGCTCGCCGCCGGGCAGCGTGGGGTGCCGTGCTTCTCCTATACACCCCAGCGCGTGAAGTCCGCCGTCTGCGGCAACGGCCGCGCACCTAAGGACCAGGTCGCGCGGATGGTGCAGACGCTGCTCGGCCTCCCCGAGCTGCCGACGCCCGACCACGCCTCCGACGCGCTCGCCGTCGCCGTCTGCCACCTGAACGCCGCGCCGTTCGCGCACGCCGTCGCCGAGGCGGTGGGGGCGCGATGATCGCATCTCTTTTCGCGGCATATACAACCCGCGGGACACACAACTCTTTTCGCCGCATATACCCGCGGGGCGCATATCTCTTTTCGCGGCATATACAACCCGCGGGACACACAACTCTTTTCGCCGCATATACCCGCGGGGCGCATATCTTCTTTCGCGACCCAAACCACCAGCGCGGGAGCGCGCCCATGATCGCCCTGCTCCGTGGCGAGGTCGCAGTGCGCCGCTCAGACCACGTGGTGATCCTCTGCGGCGGGATCGGCCACCGCGCGGCCGTCTCCGCGGAGACGCTGCGCCACGTCCCCGCCGTCGGCGGCGAGACGACGCTGCACACCCACCTGATCGTGCGCGACGACGCGCTCGCGCTGTACGGCTTTCACTCCGAGTCCGAGCGCGACCTCTTCCTGATGCTGCTCTCCGTGCAGGCGGTCGGCCCCAAGGTCGCACTCGCGGTGCTCTCCGGCGGCACCCCGCGCGAGCTGATCGCCACGCTCGCCGCCGGTGACGCCGCGCGCCTGCAAGCGGTGCCCGGAATCGGCAAGCGCACCGCGGAGCGGATCGTCGTCGAGCTGCGCGAGAAGGTTGGCGTCACGACCGGCATCGACGTGGCGGGCGCCGATGACGGCGCGATCAAGGCCCGCCGCGTGGAGAGCCCGCGCACGCTCGCCCGCGACGGGCTGCTGGAGCTCGGCTACACCCACGGCGAGGCCGAGGAGCTGCTGCGGGATGCGACGGGCGCGAGCGCCGAGGAGCTGCTCGCGCAGGCGCTCCGCACCGCTCGGGCGGGGTGATGAGATGAGGTGGGGAAAGCGCTTGGAGCTGCGCCACCAGGCGCACGGATCGCCATGGTCGATGAGGCTTGCCGGCGACGGCGGTTGGCTTGATACTCGCCAGCTCGAGTTACCGGCCGTTGACTTTCTGTTCTGATGAAAACCCGGATTCAGACCCCCCACCTGGACGAGCACGACGAGCTCGAGGAGGAGCTCGAGCGCTCGCTGCGCCCGCGCCGCCTGAGCGAGTTCGTCGGCCAGCGCGCTCTGTGCGAGCAGCTCGCGGTCGCGATCGAGGCCGCCGCCGCGCGCGGGGAGGCGCTCGACCACCTGCTGCTCGCCGGGCCGCCGGGCCTCGGCAAGACCTCGCTCGCGCAGATCGTCGCGGGCGAGCTCGGGGTGCCGTTCGTGCAGACCGCCGGGCCCGCTTTGGAGCGAAAGGGAGACATCGCGGCGTTCCTCACCGCCCTGGAGCCGCGCAGCGTGTTCTTCGTGGACGAGATCCACCGCCTGCCGCGCGCCCTGGAGGAGACCTTCTACCCGGCGATGGAGGACCGCCGCCTGCCGATCACCGTCGGCCAGGGGGCGGGGGCGCGCGTGGTGACGCTCGACCTGCCCCCCTTCACGCTCGTGGGGGCGACCACCCGCAGCGGCCTGCTCACCACCCCGCTGCGCGACCGCTTCGGGATCCAGGCCCGCCTCGAGCCCTACTCCGCCGAGGAGCTCGCGGCGATCGTCGAGCGCTCCGCCGGGATCCTCGAGGTTCCGCTGCAAGCGGGGGGCGCGCACGCGATCGCCGCGCGCAGCCGCGGCACCCCGCGCGTGGCCAACCGTCTGCTGCGGCGCGTGCGCGACTACGCGGAGGTGCGCATGGAGGGCGTCCTGAGCGCGGACGCCGCGCGCGCGGCGCTCGAGCTGCTGGAGGTCGACGAGCGCGGCCTCGACCGCCTCGACAGGGAGATCCTGCGCGCGATCTGCGAGAAGTTCGACGGCGGCCCCGTCGGGCTCTCCACGCTCGCGGTAGCGGTGGGCGAGGAGCAGGACACGATCGAGGACGTCTACGAGCCCCACCTGCTGCGTGAGGGCCTGCTCAAGCGCACGCCGCGCGGCCGCGCGGCGACCGCGGCGGCGTTCGCCCACCTCGGGCTGGAGCCCCCGGAGGGGGGGGCCTCTACTTTGCGCCTTCCCTACTCTTAGTAGCTGGAGGGTGGCGCAGCCGGCCGCAGGCCGGCGAGCCGGCCCCTCCTCTCTCAATCCCATGACTCACCCGTTCATCTGCCCCAACTGCGGCCACCGCTACAGCGAGCTCGACCGCAACCTCGGCTTCACGCGCCAACCGAAGGGCTGCTCCAAGTGCGGGTTCGCGTTCCTCTTCGAACTGCTTGACGACTACTACCCAGCCCCAGACGCGGCGTTCTTCGTGTGCGACGGCGAGGGGCGGGTGATCGGCTGCGGCAAGAACTCCTTCGCGCTCACGGGCCTCGAGGAGGAAGCGGTGATCGGCCGGCCCGTCGCGCAGGCGCTCGGCCTCGAGTTCGCCAACGGCGACGACCCGGTAGGCACGGTGCTCGAGTGGGGGGTGCGCGCCCTCGGCAAGCCGGTGCGCGTCAACGGCGACCGCGATATGCCCGCGAGCGCCCGCGCGGACATGTTCCCCGCCTACGACGACGAGGGCGGACTGCTACTCGTGCTCACTCCCGACAGGTAGGCTTTTGCAATGAGCGACCGCCGCCGCAACTCCGTGGTCCTGCTGGTCGTGGCCGTTCTGCTGGCGGCCTCGGCGGCCGTGATCGCGAGCAAGCCGACCCGCCTGGGCCTCGACCTGAAGGGCGGGGTGTCGCTCGTCTACAAGGGCATCCCGACCGCCCAGGCGAAGGTCAACGAAGAATCGCTGAACCGCTCGATCGACATCATGCGCAAGCGCGTCGACCAGCTCGGCGTCTCCCAGCCCGAAATCCAGCGCACCGGGCGCGACGAAATCGACGTCTCGCTGCCCGCGGTGAGCAACGCCAGGCGCGCCCAGGAACAGGTCGGCAAGGTCGCCCAGCTGCACTTCTACGACTGGGAGCCGAACGTGATCGGCCCCGAAGGCCAGCCCGCGCCGAGCAGTCGCGCGGTGACCGGCGGCAACGAAGCGGCCTCGGTCGCCTCCGGCATACCCGAGTACCAGGCGATCCTGCGCGCCGCCAAACGCCCGGCGATCATCCGCTCGAACGACACGACGTACGCGCCGGGCTGCACGCCGGCGCAGGCCAACGGCTGCATCTACGGCGCGTGGTACCTGGTTGACACCAAGCACGAAAAGGTCCTGTGCAGCGACGGCAAGCCGATCTGCGGCCCAGCGGATACCGAGTCGGAGCTCTACGCCGACAACTACAAGCCACCGGCGGGCGCGAAGGCGAAGGCCGTGCACGTCAACCCCGGCACCGTGCTCGCCGAGGCGCGCCCCGAAGAATTCAGCAGCAAAGTCGTGAAGTCCGAACCGAACAGCTTCTACGTGCTCAACGACAACCCGGTGCTGAGCGGCGAAGACATCAACAACCCGCAGCAGAGCTACCAGAACGAAGGCGGCGGCTCGGGCCTGCCGGACGTGACGTTCGGCTTCTCCTCACACGGGCGCAAGGTCTTCGAACGCGTCACCAAGGAAGTCGCCCAGCGCGGCCTCAACGCGCAGCTGCCGGGCGTCACCAAGGCAAACGCCGTGCAGCACTTCGCGGTCGTGCTCGACGAACAGGTGATCACCGCGCCTTTGATCGACTACACCGCCAACCCCGACGGGATCGACGCGAGCAACGGCTCGGAGATCACCGGCGGCTTCACGCTCACCTCCGCGCAGAACCTCGCGGACGAGCTGCAGTCGGGCGCGCTGCCGATCAAGCTGGAACTGATCGCCAAATCGCTGGTCTCCGCGACGCTCGGCAAACAGGCGCTGAGCCAGGGTCTGCTCGCGATGGCGGCGGGCCTCTTGATCGTGTGCCTGTTCCTGCTGACCTTCTACCGCGTGCTGGGAGTGATCGCCGTCCTCGGCCTGGCGGTCTACAGCATCTACTACTTCGCGCTGATCAAGGCAATCCCGATCACGATGACGCTGCCGGGCATCGCCGGCCTGATCCTGACGATCGGCATCGCGGCGGACGCGAACATCGTGATCTTCGAGCGCGTCAAGGAGGAGATCCGCTCCGGGCGCTCGATCCCCGCGGGCATCGCCGCCGGCTACAAACGCGGGTTCGCGGCGATCGTGGACGCCAACGTGGTGACGTTCATGACCGCGTTCATCCTGTTCGCGCTGGCCACCTCCGAAGTCCAGGGCTTCGCCTTCACGCTCGGGATCGGCACGCTGCTCTCGCTGTTCACCGCCGTGCTCGCCACGCAGGCGGCGCTGGGGGCGATGGGCCGCTCGCGGCTGGTGGGCCACCCCGCGATGCTCGGCGCCGCCCGCCGGCGGCGCGCGCTGCGCTTCGACTTCATGGGGGCCTCGAAGTGGTTCTTCTCGCTGTCGGGCACGATCCTGCTGATCGGGGCGCTCGCGATCGGCGGCAAAGGGCTGAACTTCGGCATCGACTTCAAGTCCGGCACCCGCATCCAGACAGGGTTCGTCAAGCCCGCCAACGAGGAACAGATCCGCACGGTGCTGCGCGCGCACAAACTCGGCGACGCCCAGGTTCAGAAGCTCACGGGCGACAAGAACATCGGCGGCAGCGGCTACCAGATCTCGCTCAAGCACCTGGCGCAGACCGAAGTGGTCGCGGTCGAGGAAGCGCTCAACAGGGCCTTCACTCTGCGCCCCGGCTCCACCTCCGACACCTCGATCGGGCCGACCTTCGGGCAGTCGGTCGCCAACAGCGCGGTGATCGCGATCATCGCCTCGCTGCTGGTGATCTCCGCGTACATCGCGCTGCGCTTCGAGTGGAAGTACGCCATCCCGGTGCTGATCGCGTTGATGCACGACCTGTTGATCACCTCGGGCGTGTACTCGCTCACGGGCCGCGAAGTGACGACTTCGACGGTCGCGGCGCTGCTGACGATCCTCGGGTACTCGCTGTACGACACGATCATCGTGTTCGACCGCGTGCGCGAGAACGTGCCGCGGATGCCGCGCGCGGCGTTCTCGCAGATCGTGAACCGCTCGATGTCCGAGGTTCTCACCCGCTCGCTGGCGACGAGCCTCTGCACGCTGCTGCCGGTGCTCGCGCTGCTCCTGTTCGGCGGGGAAACGCTGAAGGACTTCGCGTTCGCGCTGATGGTGGGGATCGCCTCGGGCGCGTACTCCTCGATCTTCATCGCCTCCCCCGTGTTGACCCACTGGAAGGAACGCGAGGGCTCCTACCGCAATCGCCGCGCGCGCCTGGTGCGCGACCTCGGCGCCGTACCCGCCTACGCCACCGCGCTCGACGGCACGCCGCTCGACGTGGAGCCCGTCAAGCAGCGCCGCCGCCGCAGCCAGGGGAGCATGATCACGGCGGAGGAGCCGGGCGAGCAGGTCTCCAAGGAGGAGTTCGAGGAGATGGTGCGGGATCTGGACATCGAGCGCGATGGCGCGCAGCCGGTGGCCCGCCGGGGAGCCAGGGGCAACGGCCGCCGCGGCCGCGTTGGCCGTCCTGGAGGGGGCGCGGGCACCGGCACGATTCCCGCCAAACCGCCCGTGGAGCCGCGGACGCCACCCACGCCGCTGGACCCCACGGCCGATCTGACCCCGGAGGATCTCGTGCTCAAGGAACAGCCCAAGCGCCAGAAGCGGACGGGCGCGCGCCGTAACAAACGCCACGGACGGAGCCACTGATGGGACTCCTCGGCTGGGTGATGATGGGCCTCGCGATCTGGCACTTCACGATCTTCCTGCCGGACCGCTTCTGGGGCGGGATCGTGGGCGCGTTCGTCGGCTCGCTGCTCGGCGCGGTCGCGATCGGCACGCTGATCTACAGCGTCAAAGTCTCAGGCCTGCAGATCCCGGGAGAAAAGGCGACCGACGTCGCCGTGGTGCTCTATGCGGTACCGGGCGCGCTGCTCGGGATCGCCGCGGTCTACATCGAGGGAATGCGCCGGGAACAGGCCGATCGCAAATCGGCCAGCACGACCGCTTGACCGGCCTTCCGTCCAGGGCCACCCGTAGTGTGGCCTGGGAATGGCTGCCCACCCGCCCCCGCGCCGCTTCCAGATCGCGCCGTGCCCTGAGCCGCAGTTGCGGGCGCTGCAACGGGCCCTCGGGGTAAGCGGGGCGCTCGCGCAGGTCCTGGTGCGTCGCGGCCTGGCCGACCCCGAGCGGGCACGGGCGTTCCTGGCGGCCGACGCGGAGCACCCCCCCGCCGCGTTCGCGGGCATCGACAAGGCGCTCACGGCGATCCTCGCCCATGTGCGCGCCGGCACGCGGATCACGGTGCACGGGGACTACGACGTGGACGGGATCTGCTCGACGGCGGTGCTGGTACGCGCGCTGCGGGCGCTGGAGGCCGACGTGGACTGGTACCTGCCGGACCGCGCGAACGACGGCTACGGGCTGAACCCCAAGACGGTGGAGCGCCTGGCGGCGCGCGGCACGCGCCTGCTCGTCACCGCCGACTGCGGGATCGCCGCCGTGGCGGAGGTGCGCCTCGCGCAAGCGCTGGGAATCGAGGTCGTGGTCAGCGACCACCACGCCCCACGCGCTGACGGCGCGCTGCCCCAGGCGCCGATCGTGCACCCCGCGGTGTGCGGCTACCCGTGCCCGGACCTGTGCGCGACCGCGGTGGCGCACAAGCTGGCGCTCGCGCTGTGGGAGGCGCCCGCCTCGCAGGGACCCGCTTCGCACGGGCCGGGCGCTGCGGGCGGGCGGGCTCCAACGACCTTCCCCGGCGCGCGCTATCACCCGCGCGAGGACCTCGACCTCGTGGCGCTGGCCACGATCGCGGACGTGGTGCCGCTGCTGGGCGAGAACCGCACGCTGGTCCGCCGCGGGCTGCGGGCGCTGGCGGGCACCGCCAAGCCGGGCCTGCGCGCGCTGCTGGCGGTAGCGCGATCCTCCGCCGGCGAGGTGAACGAGCGCACCGTGGCGTTCGCGCTGGCCCCGCGGCTGAACGCCGCGGGGCGGATGCACCGGGCCGACGCGGGCCTGGAGCTGGTACTGACCGAGGACCCCGCGCGCGCGCAGCAGATCGCGGCGGAGCTCGACCGCGCCAACCACGAGCGCAGGCACGTCGAGACGCGCATCGTGTTCGACGCCGAGCGCCAGGTGGCGGAGCTGGGCGAGCGCCCGGGGTACGTGCTCGCGGGCGAGGGGTGGCACCCGGGGGTGATCGGGATCGTCGCCTCGCGTCTGGCCGAGCGCCACCACCGCCCGTTCGTGCTCATCGCCCTCGACGGCGAGACGGGCCGCGGGTCGGGTCGCAGCATCGCCGGGTTCGACCTGCTCGGCGCGTTGGACGCCTGCGCGGGAGACCTGGTGCGCCACGGCGGCCACCGGGCGGCCGCGGGCCTGGAGATCGAGCGCGGGAGAGTACAGGGGTTCGCAGCGGCGTTCGCAGCTCATGCCGAGCGCGTCCTGAGCGCGGAGGCGCTCGCGAGGACCGAGCGCGTGGACGCGGTCGTGCAGGGCGGGGAGCTGGGAATGGAGCTCGCGGAGGAGCTGCAGGCGCTCGCGCCGTTCGGGTGCGCCAACCCAGCGGTGGCGCTGCTTGTGCGAGCCGCGAAGTTCGCCGATCGCAAGGCGATGGGGGAGGGCAGGCACGTGCGTTTCACAGTGCTCGCCGACGGCGCGCGCGCTCGCGCGGTCGCGTTCGGCTCCGGCGCGAGCCTGCCGGTGCCCGACGGGGCGCCCGCGGACGCGACGTTCGCGCTGGAGGTCAACGAGTGGCGAGGAGTGAGCGAGCCGCGCCTGGTGCTGCGCCACGCCCAACCCGCGGAGGGACTCGATCCCGAGGTGGGCAAGCGCGAGTCGGAGTCGGGGACGGGCGAGCTCGAACCCTCGGAGCTGGTCCTCTTCGCTTGAGCCTGGACGGTGGACCAGGCTGACGCTGCCGGTCCCCTCAGGACTGTCCCGTAAGCCAACGCCCCCGCCAGGAAAGGCCCTACCCTTAAGCGATGGCCACGCCTCAGGATCAGAAGACGCCGGTGAAGGAGCCCGTCCAGCAGTTGAGCGAGCTGGAGCGGCGGCTGCTCGGCGACCTGTTCGCGATCGTCTCCGAGCACGCGGAGGACTCCGCCGTCCGCGTCGATCGCGCGCGAGTGGAGGAGGCGTTCGTGTTCGCCTGCGAGCACCACGCCGCGCAGCGGCGCAAGTCGGGCGAGGAGTTCATCGTGCACCCGGTGGGCGTGGCGCGGATCTGCGCGGGGATGCGCCTGGACACCGAGACGCTGTGCGCGGCGCTGCTGCACGACACGGTGGAGGACACCTCGGCCTCGATCGAGGAGGTGCGCGCGCGCTTCGGCGAGGAGATCGCGAACGTGGTGGACGGCGTCACGAAGCTGACGGGCATCACGTTCCATTCGCGCGACGAGGCGCAGGCGGAGAACTACCGCAAGATGATGGTGGCGATGGCCACCGACGTGCGGGTCATCCTGATCAAGCTCGCCGACCGGCTGCACAACATGCGCACGATCGACGCGATGCCCAAGCAGAAGCAGATCGAGAAGGCGCGCGAGACGCTCGAGATCTACGCGCCGATCGCGCACCGCCTGGGGATCCACGCGATCAAGTGGGAGCTCGAGGACCTCGCGTTCGCGACGCTGCACCCCCGTAAGTACCAGGAGATCAAGGGCCTCGTCGCCCAGCAGCGCGACGATCGCGAGCACTACGTGAGCGGGGCCGGCGAATACCTGGCGGGCGAGCTGCGCCAGGTGGGGATCGAAGCGCAGATCGCGGGGCGCGCGAAGCACTTCTACTCGATCTACTCGAAGATGACCAAGAAGGGCAAGGAGTTCAACGAGATCTATGACCTCACGGCGATGCGCGTGATCGTGGAGTCGGTGAAGGACTGCTACGGCGCGGTGGGAGTCATCCACTCGCTGTGGAAGCCGCTGCCGGGCCGCTTTAAGGACTTCATCGCGATGCCGAAGTTCAACATGTACCAGTCGCTGCACACCACCGTGATCGGGCCCGAGGGACGCCCGCTGGAGATCCAGATCCGCACGGGCGAGATGCACGAAATGGCGGAGTTCGGGGTGGCGGCGCACTGGATGTACAAGCAGCGCCGTGAGGAAGCCGCCGCGTGGCCGGACGAGGCGAAGCTGAAGTGGCTGCGCTCGATGCTCGACTGGCAGCAGGACATGTCGGACCCGCAGGAGTTCATGAAGAGCCTGAAGGACGACCTGTTCGAGGACGAGGTGTACGTGTTCACGCCCAAGGGTGAGGTCAAGTCGCTGGCGGCGGGGGCGACGCCGCTGGACTTCGCCTACGAGGTGCACACCGAGATCGGCCACCGCTGCGTGGGGGCGCGGGTGAACGGCAAGATGGTGCCGCTGCACTACGAGCTGCGCAGCGGGGACATCGTGGAGATCCAGACCACCAAGCGCGAGCGCGGCCCCTCGCGGGATTGGCTGGCGATGGTGAAGACCACGCGCGCGCGTAACAAGATCAGGGCGTGGTTCAAAGCGGAGTCCCGCCAGGACACCGAGCACACCGGGCGCGAGGTGCTCCAAGAGCACCTCAAGAAACAGGGTTTGCCGGCGCAGCGGATCACCGGCTCGGCGCTGCTGGCGGACGTGATCCGCGAGATGGGCTTCCGCAAGGCGGACGACTTCTACATCGCCCTCGGCGCCGCGAAGGTGTCGCCGAAGATCGTGGTCAACAAGGTGATGCAGCGCCTCAAGCGGGGCGAGGCCGCCGACGGCGGGGTGACGGCGGCGAGCGACCTGCTGCGGGTGGGGCGCTCCAACCGCCGCCCAACGCGCTCCTCCGGCCAGTACGGGATCCAGGTGGAGGGCGTGGAGGACGTGATGCTGCGCCTGGCGAAGTGCTGCCGGCCGGTGCCGGGCGACCCGATCGTCGGCTACATCTCCCTCGGCCGCGGCATCACGATCCACCGCGAGGACTGCCCGAACGCAACGGTGCTGCGTAAGAACCCCGAACGCTTCACCCACGTGTACTGGGAGGGCGAGCAGTCGAGCGCGTTCGTGGTGGAAATCCAGATCGACGCGTGGGACCGCCACCGGCTGCTCGAGGACCTCTCGCGGGTGTTCTCGGAGTCGGGCGCGAACATCGTGGAAGCGCGCTGCCTGTCGAACCCGCCGATGGTCAAGAACCGCTTCGTCGTCGAGGTCGCCGACACGCACTCGCTGAAGGGCGCAATCAACCGCCTGCGCAACACCGAGTCGGTGTTCGACGCCTACCGCGTGACCCCGGGGGCGGCAGGGTAGTCACGGCCCCTCCGGCTTGGGCCGTCTTCGACACCGGTGGGCGTGGGTGATGTATTACTTTTGAAGTCGTGTATAACGATAGTTAGACGCAACTCGGATTTAATATAACAACACCAGCAGGCCCAAAGCTGCGATAGCTGCTATCGCAAGCGACCCTCGATCTCCCTCACGCCACCACGTTCAACGCCCGGGGCATGATTGAGTACCGGGCCTCCTCGACCTCGCCGAGGTAGTCGCCGTCCACCTGCAGCGGGAGCGGCTTGCCGTCGGCGCTGCGGACGGTCAGCTCGGTGGCGTCGGAGAGCGGGGTGACCTGGCGGTGCCGGGAGAGGCGCGCGCGCCTGGAGAAGGCGCGCCAGGCGATGAAGGGCATGTCGATCGGCCGCGCGCGGCGCAGGACGCAGGTGGCGAGCGTGCCGGAGTCGAGCTTCGCGTCGTCGGCGATCTCGATCGGGCGGTTGCGGAAGTAGGTGAACGGGGAGCCGTTCTGGACGATCGCGGTGACCCCCGGGTACTCCTCGCCGGCGAGGAGGGTGGTGAGGCGCGGCGGGCGCAGCAGGTAGCGCCGCGCGAACGTGGTGACGGCGACCCACGTGAAGAACCACGGCCCGAGACGGGCCTTCAGCCGCGGCTTGGCGTCCACGCGTTGCACGACCGAGGCGTCGAGGCCGAGGCCGGAGGCGAAGGTGAAGCAGCGCCCGTTGACGACGCCGAGGTCGACCTTGTGGATGCGCCAGTCGTCGGCCATGCCCAGCAGGTGCTCGGTGGCGTCGACGAGCTCGCCGGGGATGCCGAGCATCTTGCCGAACACGTTGGCCGAGCCGCCGGGCAGGCAGGTCAGCGGGGTGGGGGAGCCGAGCAGGCCGTTGGCGGCCTCGTTGACGGTCCCGTCGCCGCCGAAGGCGACGACCACGTCGTAGCCCTCGTGGGCGGCCTCGCGGCAGAGCTCGGTGGCGTGGCCGCGGGCCTCGGTGTCCACGGCGTCGACCTCGAAACGGCCCTGCAGCGCGTGGACGACGAGGTGGCGCAGGCCGTCGGAGACCGTGGAGGCGTAGGGGTTGACGATGATCAACATGCGCTTCTTGGGCGTCGGCGAGGCGAGATCGAGAGGCTCCTCGCCCTGCTCCGCTCGGCGCTGAGCGTCGGGCACGATGGTGCTCATCGACCTGCGTACACCGTGCGCGCAGGAGCGTTACCAAACGTTGTCCTTTCCGCCGCGCATCCGATATACTGTCGCGCAGACGTACACATCCAGAGGGGTGGAGGGCCTGGCCCTGCGAAACCCCGGCAACCACCGCCAAGTCACAGGCGGGAACGGTGCCAATTCCAGGTGATGTGTGGCTGGGCTTCGCGCTCTTCGCCACACGTGACAAGGCGAAGGCTAGAGCGAAGGAGCCCAAAATGGCTGTCAGTCATCTTCAGTGCAGGGAGTGCAAGGCGGAGTATCCGCTGGAGGCGCTGTACGTGTGCGACCGGTGCTTCGGCCCGCTGGAGGTGGCCTACGACCACAGCCGCGTGGCCAGCGACGGCGTGGGCGAGCTACGCCGCCGTATCCAGGGAGGCCCGCAGAACATCTGGCGCTACGCGGACTTCCTGCCGACCACGTCCTATGGCCGCGGTGCCCCTGGCGGACCGCCAGAGCGCACTGGGGGCGGGGGCTCCCTGCGCACCGGCCTGCCGGCGGGCTGCACCCCGCTGATCCGCGCCGATCGGCTCGCCCAGAGGTTGGGGCTGGGGGAGGTGTGGGTCAAGAACGACGCCGCCAACCCGACCCACTCCTTCAAGGACCGCGTGGTATCGGTCGCGGTGGCTCGCGCGCGAGAGCTCGGCTACCAGACGATCGCGTGCGCCTCCACGGGCAACCTCGCTGGCTCGGTGGCGGCTCACGGGGCAGCGCTGGGCCTCGAGTCCTACGTGTTCATACCGGCGGACCTGGAGGAGCAGAAGGTGCTCGCCACGGGCGTCTACGGGACGCGGCTGGTGGCCGTCAAAGGCAGCTACGACGACGTCAACCGCCTCTGCACCGAGCTCTCCGCGGAGCGGGAGTGGGCGTTCGTGAACGTCAACCTGCGCCCCTACTACGCCGAGGGCTCGAAGACGCTGGCGTTCGAGATCGCCGAGCAGCTCGGGTGGGAGCTGCCGGACCGCTGCGTGGTGCCGATCGCCTCGGGGTCGCTGTTCACGAAGATCGCGAAGGGCTTCGCCGAGTGGCGCGAGCTCGGGCTCGTGAGCGGTGAGCTGCCGAGGATGAGCGGCGCCCAGGCCGAGGGCTGCGCGCCGGTGGCGAGCGCGTTCGCGGCCGGCCACGAGGTGTGCAGGCCGGTGAAGCCCGACACGATCGCCAAGTCCCTGGCGATCGGCAACCCCGCGGACGGCCCCTACGCGCTGGAGGAGGCGCGCCGCAGCGGCGGCTCGATCGACGCGGTCAGCGACGCGGAGATCAAGGAGGGCATCGCGCTGCTGGCGCAGACCACGGGCATCTTCACCGAGACCGCCGGCGGAGTCACCACGGCGGTGCTCTCCAAGCTCGCCGAGCGCGGGGAGATCGACCCCTCCGAGCGCGTGGTGCTGGTGATCACCGGCGAGGGCCTGAAGACGCTCGACGCGGTGCGCGGCACCTTCGAGACCCACGCGATCGAGCCGAGCGTCGAGGAGTTCGAAGCCAACGTCGAGTCCCACCTCCAGACGACGGCTGGGAGGGATGTGGCGCTCGCGCGAAGCGGCGCGAGGGCTTGAGCCCAATGTCCGTGACGGTGAAGATCCCCACGCAGCTGCGAGCCGCCGCCGAAGGCGCGAGCGAGGCGCAGCTGCAAGGCGAGACGGTCCAAGAGGTGCTGAACAGCCTGTTCGACCGCTTCGGGGAGCTGCGCGAGCGGATCTCCGACGAGGACGGCTCGCTGCGGCGCTTCGTGAACGTCTACCTCAGCGGCGAGGACATCCGCTTCCTGGACGGCCTCCAGACGCCTGTGGCCGACGGCGCGGAGCTGACGATCCTCCCCGCGGTAGCCGGCGGCTGAGAGTCTTTCTGACAGGACGCTACCGCGAGCTGGCAGCGTGGTGCGCAACGGCGGGAGCGGCGGTGGGCATCGAAGAGCCGCTGACCCCGATCGTCGAGACCAGCCCGGCAGCGCACATCGCAGTGACCGTCAGCGCCCGCATACGGCGGGGAGTCAGCCAGCCCATGTGGTGGGTCTGAAGCCAGCTCCGAAAGCCGCTCGCGACGGACGCCGCCGCCATCGCACAACCAACGCACATGCCTTCAAGATAAAGCACCGGAGCCGCCGGCGGGCCGGTTCGCCGTGCGCCCGCGGGCGATAGCGGCCGTCAGGGTGCGCGCTCCACGAGGTCCTCGCGACCGACCGCAGAGCGGCCAGCCGGCGGGGGCTGCGCCTCCGCGGCCTCGGCGCGGCTCTCCAGGCGCCTGCGCAGCTCCACGCCGCGTCCAGCGGAGACGGCACGGGCGGCGCGCTTGTCGCTCAGCGGGATGCCGCGTACACGCGCGAAGTCGAGCAGCTCCTGGCGCTCCTCGGCCTCGCGGGCGGTGCGTAGGAAGAGCCAGCAGAACAAGCCAATCGTGAGCAGGCTCTCCTCGATCATCATGACCGCCCCCGCGAGGTTCTGGTCGGCGAGCGGGGAGATGTGGTGCAGCGAGTCGCTGTGCAGGTAGAACGGGTAGAAGACGGTGCCCGACCACAGGAAGATGTTGCCGAGCGCGGTGCCCGCGAGGCGCACGGCGACGATGTAGAGCAGCTTGCCGAGGTTGCCGAACCAGGCGGGCATCGGCAGCGGCCAGA
>JBOGYA010000014.1:0-21960 GCA_050696515.1 Solirubrobacteraceae bacterium | reverse complement strand
GGGGTGGCTGGCGCGAGCGCTGCAGCGCGAGCCGCGCACGGTGGTGCTGGTGACCCACGACGTCGAGGAGGCGGTGGTGCTCGCCGACCGCGTGGTGGTGCTGTGCCCCCGCCCGGGGCGCACGGTCGCGGAGCTCGAGATCGGGCTGCCGCGCCCGCGGGTGCGCACGGACCCCGCAGTGGTGGCGCTGCGTGAGCGGGCACTGAATGCGTTGGGCGTGGGCGGCGCGCAAGGGAGCGCACAGAGCGACTCGGCGTCACCCGCCCCACTGGGACCGCCGGCGGCGCACGGCGCGGAGACCGGGGCGGAGGCGTGGTCGCGGTGAGGCCCCGCGCGAGGAACGCGCTGCCGGCGGTGCTGCTCGTGGCGGCCCTGCTCGGAGTGTGGGAGGGGTACGTGGACCTGGGAGGAGTGGAACCCTCGCTGCTGCCCGCCCCCCATGCGATCGCCACGGCGCTGTGGGGCAACACGGGCGTCGTGTGGTCGAACTTCACGATCACGGCCAGGGAGGTCCTGCTCGGCCTGGGGCTGGCGCTGGCGTGCGGCTTCGCGATGGCGGTGGCGATCCACCTCTCCCCGCCGTTTCGCCGGGCGGTGTATCCGCTGGCGGTCGGCTCGCAGGCGGTGCCGATCGCGGTGATCGCCCCGCTGTTGGTGTTCTGGTGGGGCTTCGGCATCTTCCCGAAGCTCGTGGTGATCGCGGTGATCTGCTTCTTCCCGGTCCTCGTCACGACCGTCGACGGGCTGGCCGCGGTGGACCCCGACCAGCTGAAGCTGCTGCGCACGCTGGACGCCTCGCGGTGGCAGGCGTTCCGCTTCGCGGAGCTGCCGGCGGCGTTGCCGGCGGCGCTGAGCGGCGCGCGGATCGCGGTCGCGGTCGGCGTGATCGCGGCCTTCATCGCCGAGTCCCAGACGGCCACGGTGGGGCCATACGGGGGACTGGGACGCGAGATCGTCACCGACGGGAACGCCTTTCAGAACCCCCGCGCGTGGGCCGCCGCGGCGGTGTTGTTCGTGTTCGCGATCGCCTGCTTCTACACCCTCGCCCTGGCCGAGCGCAAGCTCGCACCCTGGACCAACCGATCGACAGGAGACTCACGTTGACCAAGCCGCAGCAGCTCCGCACCGCACCCGCAGTGTCCGACAGCGCGGTGGGAGGGCGTCCTGCCGGCCCCGCGCAGCGCCGCCCACGCAGGCGCTCCTCCGCGCTGCTCATCGCAGGCGCGGCAGCACTGGCGTGCGCTCTGGCGCTCGCGGCGTGCGGAACCGCGCAGAACGTGACGTCGCCGCCGGCGGCGACCAAGCACTTCACGGTGATGCTCGACTGGTTCCCCAACGCCGACCACGCAGCGCTGTATGCGGCGATCTCCGATGGAGACTTCCGCGCGGTCGGCCTGGACGTGCAGCCGGTCGTCCCCTCCGAAACGGCGGAACCGCTGAAGCTGCTCGCTGCAGGGAAGGTGGACATGGCGATCTCCTACGAGCCCGAGCTGCTGCTGGCGCGCGACGAAGGCCTCAAGGTGGTGTCGATCGGGGCGCTCGTGCAGCGCCCGCTGACCTCGATCATCGCGCCAGGGAGCGAGCACATCTCGAGGGTGGCGGACCTTGCGGGCAAGAAGGTAGGCACGGCCGGCATCCCCTACCAGGCGGTGGAGCTGAAGACAGCCCTGCAGAACGCGGGCGTGTCACCGGCGAAGGTGCAGGAAGTGAACGTCGGCTTCAACCTCGTGCCCGCGATGCTCTCGCACAAGGTGGCGGCGACGCTGGGGGGCTTCTGGAACTACGAGGCGATCCAGCTGCAGCTGCTGCACAAGCACCCGACGGTGATCCCGATCGACGAGGCGGGGGTGCCGAGCTACGACGAACTGGTGGTGGTGGTGCGCGAGCAGGAGGCGCACACCGACGGGGTGGACCTGCGCGCGTTCATGCAAGCGCTGACCCGCGGCGAGCGCCAGGTGCGTACCAACCCCGCAGCGGCCGCGAAGCCGATCATGGCGGCCAACCCGAGCCTCGAAGAGAAGCTCCAGGTGGAATCGATCAAGCGGACGCTGCCGGCCACGGAGCCGACAGCGAGCCGGACCTTCGGCTACCAGGACCCGAGCCAGTGGGCGGCGTTCGGGCAGTGGATGTACGGCAAGGGCCTGCTGAAGAGCAACCCCGGCGCGACGGGACTGCCGCCGTTCACGAACGAGTTCCTGCCGGGGGAAGGGATCTGAGCGACCGGCGGCGGCGCCCGCGCGAGCGTTCCGTCCCAAGCCCGGGGTAGCCTCGGCAACTACGATGCAGACCGTGAGTGGACAGGCCTTGTGACGCCCGGCGGCGACAACGCCGGGGGGACAGACAGCACGAAGCCCCTGCGCGAGCGCCCCGCGTGGGCCGCGCTCGCCAGCCACCACAAGGCGATCGAGGGGACGCACCTGCGGGAGCTGTTCGTGCAGGACCCGGAGCGCGGGGAGCGGCTGACGGCCGAGGGAGCGGGCCTGTACCTCGACTACTCCAAGAACCGCGTCACCGATGAGACGCTCGGCCTGCTGAGGACGCTCGCCGAGCAGTCGGGGCTGGCGGGGCGAATCGAGGCGATGTTCAAGGGGGAGCGGATCAACGTGTCGGAGGACCGCGCGGTACTGCACGTCGCGCTGCGGATGCCGAAGGGCGCCTCGGTGGTGGTGGAGGGCGTGGACGTGGTGAGGCAGGTTCACGAGGTGCTGGGGCGGATGGCGGACTTCGCCGAGCGGGTGCGCGGGGGCGAGTGGCGGGGCCACACGGGGAAGCAGATCCGCAACGTGGTGAACATCGGCATCGGCGGCTCGGACCTCGGCCCGGTGATGGCGTATGAGGCGCTGCGCCACTACTCCCGCCGGGAGATGGCCTTCCGCTTCGTCTCGAACGTCGACGCGACCGACTTCGTCGAGGCGACTCGCGACTTGGACCCCGCGGAGACCATCTTCATCGTCTCCTCGAAGACGTTCACGACCCTGGAGACGATGACCAACGCGCACTCGGCGCGGGAGTGGACGCTGGCCGCGTTGGGCGAGAAGGAGGCGATCGCCAAGCACTTCGTGGCGGTCTCCACCAACGCCGGGGAGGTCGCGAAGTTCGGGATCGACACCGACAACATGTTCGGCTTCTGGGATTGGGTCGGGGGGCGCTACTCGATGGACTCGGCGATCGGCCTCTCCACGATGCTGAGCGTGGGACCGGAGCGCTTCGCGGAGCTGCTCGCGGGCTTCCACGCGATGGACGAGCACTTTCGCACCACGCCCCTCGAGCGCAATCTGCCGGCGCTGATGGGCCTGATGGCCGTGTGGTACGGCGACTTCTTCGGCGCGGCGACCCACGGGGTAATGCCCTACGAGCAGTACCTGAAGCGCTTCCCCGCGTACCTGCAGCAGCTCACGATGGAGTCGAACGGCAAGCGCGTGACGCTCGCGGGCGAGGAGGTGGACTACCAGACCGGCGCGGTGTACTGGGGCGAGCCGGGCACCAACGGCCAGCACAGCTTCTACCAGCTGATCCACCAGGGCACGAAGCTGATTCCCGTGGACCTGATCGGCTTCGCCAAGAGCCTCAACGCACTCGGCGAGCACCACGACATCCTGATGTCGAACGTGTTCGCTCAAGGCCAGGCGCTCGCGTTCGGCAAGACCGCCGAGGAGGTGCGCGCGGAGGGCACACCGGAGGCGATCGTCCCCCACCGGGTGATGCCCGGCAACCGTCCGACCAACACGATCCTCGCCGAGCGGCTCACCCCACACACGCTGGGCGCGCTGGTGGCGTTGTACGAGCACAGCGTCTTCACCCAGGGGGCGGTGTGGGGGATCGACTCCTTCGACCAGTGGGGCGTGGAGCTCGGCAAGGCGCTCGCGAAGCGGATCATCCCGGAGCTGCAGAGCGAGGTCGAGCCGCAGCTGAGCCACGACAGCTCGACCAACGCGTTGATCCGCCGTTATCGATCTATGCGCCGAGGATGAACCGCTCGACGGCGCCCGCGAAGCCCTCCTGCTCGTTGGAGGCGGCGACGCGCCGCGCGGCCCGCTGCACCTCGCGGTCGGCGTTGCCCATCGCGATCGAGAGACCCGAGTGGGCGAACATCAACACGTCGTTGGGCATGTCCCCGATCGTGGCGATCGCCTCAATGGGAATTTCGTAGCGGGCCGCGAGCCAGCGGACGACGCTGCCCTTGTTGGCGGCGGGGTGGGTCACATCGACGTAGTAAGGCTGTGAGCGCGAGGCTGAGACGGTGTCACCGAAGCGGTCGTGGGCGGCCGCCGCGGCGCGCGCGACGGCGTCGTGGTCGTCGCTCACCCCGACGATCTTGGCGACGCCCTCGCCCAGCCCGTCGTAGCTGTCGATCGGCGTCGGCGCGAACTGCACTGTGGAGGCCTCGTGCTCCACGTGCGGGCCGCTCGGGTCGCGCACGTACCACTCGGCGCCGCGGTAGACCCACACGCCGAGCGAGAAGGACTCCAGCAGGGCGATCGTCGGGGCCACCAGCTCCCCGGGGATCGTGTGCTGCTCGATCACCGCCATCTCGCGATCGGCCGACGCCGGGAGACGCTCGCCTTCGGCGCGCATCCCCGTTTCGACCAGCATCCTCGGCTCGACCAGCATCCCGCCGTTGAAGGCCGCGATCGGCGTGCTCAAACCGAGCGGCTCCACGTACATCGCCATCCCGCGCGGCGGGCGGCCGCTCGTCAGCGCGAACAGGACGCCCGCCTCGCCCAACCGCCGGACAGCCTCCACCGAGGCGTCGGTGAGCGCCTTCTCCGGGGTGACCAAAGTGCCGTCCACATCGGAGAGCAGCAGCCGGATCGACGGCGAGGACATAGCTGGCATGGTGCCAGCAACCACGGGCGGGCGGGCCCAAGGGTGTCATTTGGGGATCGTCCACGCGGGTGGGTGCACGTACAACGGTCATGGGCGCGGGGCCTCCCTGCCCCGCGGCCGCGCGCTACGTCCTACCCTGAAAAGCATGGCGCGCGTGGGTGTGCTCACCGGCGGCGGAGACTGTCCCGGCCTGAACGCCGTGATCCGCGCCACGGTGCGCAGCGGGCTGGCGCGCGGCGGACACAGCTTCGTGGGCTTCCGCCACGGCTGGGCGGGGGTGCTGGGCGACAAGGCGATCGAGCTAGACCTCCAGAGCACCGTGGGCATCCTGCCACGCGGGGGCACGATCCTTGGCACCTCGCGGACCAACCCCTTCGCGGAGGGGCAGGGCGGCTCCGAGGCGATCCGCGCCACCCTGGAACGCCGGGGCGTCGACGCGCTGGTCCCGATCGGCGGGGAGGACACGCTCGGGGTGGCGCTGCGCCTACACGAAGAGGGCATCCCGATCGTGGGGGTGCCGAAGACGATCGACAACGACCTCGGCGGCACCGACGTCACGTTCGGCTTCCACACCGCCGTGCAGATCGTGACCGACGCAATCGACCGCCTGCACACCACCGCGGAGTCGCACAACCGCGTGATGGTGGTCGAGGTGATGGGCCGCCACGCGGGGTGGATCGCCACGCACGCCGGGATCGCGGGGGGCGCCGACGCGATCCTCGTACCCGAGCGCCCGTTCGACATCGAGGAGGTGTGCGCGCACCTGCGCCGCCGCCACGAGCGCGGGCGCAGCTTCTCGATCGTGGTCGTCGCCGAGGGCGCCACGCCCCGCGAGGGAACCATGCAAACCGTTCAGGGCGCCGCCACCGACGCCTTCGGGCACGCACGGCTCGGCGGGATCGGGGTGACGCTCGAACGCGAGATCGAGCAGCGCACCGGCTTCGAGACGCGCGTCACAATCCTCGGCCACGTGCAGCGGGGCGGCACACCGACGGCGTTCGACCGCGTGCTCGCGACACGCTTCGGGGTGGCCGCGACGGCGGCCGTGGCGGGCGGGCGCTTCGGGAAGATGGTCGCGCTGCAGGGCACCGCGATTGCCGAGGTGCCGCTCGCGCAGGCGCTCGCGGCCCCCAAGCTGCTCGACCCTGAGTTGTACGCCACCGCGGAGCTGTTCTTCGGTTGACGGGTGGCCGGTGTGAGCCGAGCATCGCCGCAATACCATGTATAGCCATCGTATGAGGCGTGCGTGTAACTATTAACTTTTTGAAGTTGGTGTAACCATGGTGGGACAAACTCCAGATTTTTTATATAACCTCACGCGCGTTTAGCAATCGTTATACGCAATGCAAAGGCGATACATGTCCACCCCGCGACCGACCAGCCCCGTCTCCCGGCCGACCGCTTCCATCTTCGAACCGACCGCTTCCGTCTCCGAACCGGCCAACCCGGTCCACCCCCAGCGAGCGCCCGTATCGCGAGGGCGTGAAAGCTGAGTGCGATGCGCGCGATGGTCTTCGAGGAGGTCGGCCGGCCGCTACGGGCGGTGGAGCGCCCGATTCCCACGCCCGCGCCCGGCCAGCTGCTACTGGAGGTGCACGCCTGCGGCGTGTGCCGCACTGACCTGCACCTGCTCGACGGCGAGGTGCCGATCGCGGCCCTGCCGCGCATCCTCGGCCACCAGATCGTCGGCACCGTCGAGGAGCGGGGCGCCGGCACCGGGGGCGAGGTGCGCGCGCCGGTGGCGCAGGGGCAGCGCGTGGGCGTGCCGTGGCTCGGGTGGACCTGCGGCGAGTGCGCCTACTGCCGCTCGGGACGGGAGAACCTCTGTCCGTGCGCGCGGTTCACGGGCCGCGACATCGACGGGGGGATGGCCGAGTACGCGGTCGCGGACGAGCGCTTCTGCTTTGCGATCCCGCCGGGCTACCCGGACGAGCAGGCGGCCCCGCTGCTCTGCGCGGGGCTGATCGGCTACCGCGCGCTGCGCATGACCGGACGGGCGCGCAGCCTCGGGCTGTACGGCTTCGGCGCGGCCGCCCACATCCTCGCCCAGGTCGCCATCTGGCAGGGGCGGCGCGTGTACGCCTTCACGCGCCCCGGCGACATGGCCGCCCAGACGTTCGCCCTGGAGCTCGGCGCCGCGTGGGCCGGCAGCTCCCAGGAATCGCCGCCCGAGCAGTTGGACGCCGCGATCGTGTTCGCCCCCGACGGCGCGCTCGTCCCACTCGCGCTCCGCGCCGTCGCCCCCGGCGGCACGGTCGTGTGCGGCGGCATCCACATGAGCGACGTCCCCGCCTTCCCCTACTCGATCCTGTGGGAGGAGCGCACCCTGCGCTCGGTCGCCAACCTCACTCGCCGCGACGCCGAGGAGTTCCTTGCGCTCGCCCCGCGCGTCCCCGTCAAGACCCAGGTCACCGCCTACCCGCTGGAGGACGCGGACGGCGCGCTGGGCGACCTCCGCGCAGGGCGGTTCACGGGAGCGGCCGTGCTGACGTTACGCTGAGCCATTGATGCGGTGGCACGAGCACCGCTCAGGCTCGCCCCAGGCGACAACCCAGATACTGCAACCGATACCATGCTCCGGAATTGTCCCGGAACGCATCTTCGCCCCTGTTCGCGACACCGGCGCGGTGGGGCTACGAGTACGTCGAGCCGGTGCCGGCGGCGGAGAGCCCAGACCACGGCAATCCGCCCAAACTAAAACAGGTGCGCACGATTCCGCGAGCGCGCGCGAACGGGCTGTGGGAGGCAGCGGTGGCAGCGACGGCGGGCACCGTCGTCACCCTCACCCTGGACTCGGCGCTTCGGCTCTTCTCGATCAGCGACGCGCGGGGAGCAGCGAGGGAGGTAGCGTTGATTCTCGTCAACCTGCTTGCCGCGGCGGTGGCGTTCTGGGTCGCTCGGGTGTGGCAGCAGTCCGCCGAGCGGCGACCCGGCGAGCAGCTCACCCCCGTCCAACGCGACCTGCTGCCCGCGCTCGTCGCGTTCGTGTGTTTCTTCCTGCCCTACCTCGTGCTGGCGGTCGAGGCGCTCCTCGCGTGGCGTCGCGTCTGGCTGGCACAGGCCGACCTCGTACCCGATCCGAAGGAGGCCGCGCTCGCGGAGCAGGAGCACCGGCAGGCGGTGTCCGCCTGGAAGAAGCGCCTCACGCAGTTCGACACCGACGAGCGCGCCCGCCTCGAGGCAGTCGACCGGTGGTACCCCGTGCCGTTCTCGGGCACCCCGCGGACGACCTGCGTGTTCGGCGGCGGAGCGGACTCCTGGACGGCGGCGCTCGCGACGCTTGGAGCTTCGCTGCTCGGCTCCGGGGTCTGCCTTACGATCGGCGACCTCTCCCAGCGCCTCACCGCACACGAACTCCTCGCCCTGTGCGGGAGCGCCGGCATCCCGGCCACCGAGGCCGTGTTCGCGGGCGCACTCCAGCCGCCAGCCACCGGCAGCGGGGCGCGACTGGAGATCGTCGGCCTCAACAAGCACACCGAGGACTCCGAGCACGAGCGGGACGCTCGCCAACTCTTTCAGGCGCTGCTGAGCCAGGTCCGGCAGGGCCAGGCTCAGGCCGGCGTGCTGGTGATCCTCGGCGCTGACCGCGTTGAGTACGACGACCTGAAATCCCTGATCACCGCCGCAGAACGCGAACAGCTCAGGGTGCTGCTGTTCTTCGAGCAGTTCAGGCGGCACGCGGTCGAAATCGCCGGCGCGGGCGGAGCCGCGGCCGCCTTCTTTGCGCTGGGCAACCACCTGGAAGCGGAGGAGGCCAGCAGGTTCATCGGCACTCAGCAGGCGTGGGTTCTGGCCCACAAAGCTGCGAGCGAAGGCGGGTCGCATACCCAGACGCCCGGCTGGGCGGAGTCCACTGCGATATCGGCGGGGGGCAGCCTGCCCCTCGGCGTGTCCTTCGGCGTGTCCAGGACCCTCAGCCACTCCTATAGCGAGTCCACGAGCCAGAGCGCCGAATACACCGAAGGCGAGGAGCTTACATCGGAAGCTGTTGTCAAGACCGGGGAGTTGAGGGGCCTGCGCAGTACGGAGCTGATCTACGTCGAGCTGCTGCCGGACGGCCGCCCGGCGGCCACGAAGTTGAACTGCCGCCTGGACATCGCTGCCGGCCCGCAGGTCTCCCGCAAGCCCCGCCGCGTAGGATGTTTAAATCAGGTTGATTCAGCGCAACTGTCTGGATCAATTACCTAGGATCAACGCGCAATGAAGGGGAAGCGATGACCGACACAGCCGTGAGCTGCCCGCGCTGCGGGGAACCCACCAATCCAAACGCGGCCGCTTGCGCCCACTGTGGCGTCGCGCTGCCGCAGAGTGCACAGGCGACGGACAACACCGTCCTGCGCCCTGCTATGCAGCCGCCGCCCGGCGCGCCGCCGCAGCCTGTGGCGCCACCGCTTTCGCCGCGTGAGGACCCCGCTTCACTCACTCAGAAAGGCGTCCTTTACTCGCTCTTCGACGTGTCGTTCAAGTCCCTGGTGACGACCAAGCTCGTCAGGCTGCTGTACATCCTGGCGATGATCTGGATTGGACTGACAGCTGTCTTCTACATATTCTTGGGCTTCCACACCAGCCCAGTGGTCGGGCTCTTGGTGCTCTTCATCCTCGCGCCGGTCATCTCGCTGTTCATGCTCGGCATGATCCGTATCGCGCTGGAGCTGTGTATCGGGCTGTTCCAGATCATGGCCAACTCCAACGAGCTCGTCGCGCAGGGGCGGCGCAACGCTTCGTCGTAGACGAAGGGCCGTGCGTTGCGGCGCCGGCGGGCACCCCGCTTCACGCGCTCATCAGGTGCACCGCCGCCAACCCCGCCCACTCCCCGTAGGGGGCGAAGTACGCGCGCACCTCGTGCTCCTGCGCACGCGCGTACGGGTCCCCGCCGCTCAGCCGGCGCCCCACCAGCTTCAGCAGGCCGACGTCCCTGGCCGGCACCTGGTCGTGGCGCCCCTGGCCGTGCAGCGCCAGCATCTCCACCGTCCACGAGCCGATCCCCGGGATCGCGCGCAGGCGCCTCCAGGTGCGTTCGTGGTCGGGGTGGCGCAGGTCGATCCGCCCCCGCGCTACCTCGCGCGCCGCGCGCACCAGCGTGCGCGCCCGTGCGCCGCCAAGGTCGAGTGATTGCAGCAGCGCCGGCGCCACCCCCGCCAGGGCCTCCGGCGTCGGCACGTCGCGCAGCAACTCACCTCCGCGGTCGCCCTCCTCGTCGGAGTGCTCGCCGTAGTTGCGCGGGCCTCGAAGGTTGCGCACACCCGGGTGGGGAGGCGCGCCGGGGTCGGTGAGCGCGCAGCGCCGCCCCAATCGCGCCACGAGACGCCGCTAGATTGCGGCCGCGCGCTCGAACTCGATCAGCTGCTCGCACACCGCCCACGCCAGCGCCTCCCACGGCTCCGGGCGCCGGCGCACCCGCAGCCACGGGCGGCGGCGCACCGAGGCGCCGATCAGCGGGTCGCGCGCGAAGCGGGTGTGGAAGGCGCGCAGTTGCTCGTCCACGCCCAGCGCGAAGCGCATCCGCTCGATCCCGTACTCCGCTGCCCTTCGCGTGGGCGCCCACGCCCCGAACACAACGCGGTCGGGGGCCGGCTGGGCAACGTGCACCACCACCGGCTCCTCCTCCCGATGCAGCAGCCGTTCGAGCACGCCGCCGCGGTGGCGCAGCACTCCATCCATGCCGCCCTGTCGAGGCAGGGCGAACGGCCACGGTGGCCGCACCTCGAGAACCTCAGTTACGCCCACCGAGCAGGTGTACGTCCACGAGCAGCGAGCGGCTGCCGACGATCTGCACGAGCTCGCCCACGCCGCGCGAGGCACCACCCCTCCCTCCCGAGGCCCTGCGGCCGAGCTTGCGCCGCCCACTCGCACGCACGAGGTCGCGGCGACTGCGGCGACGGTGCATGAGTCCCGCCGCCGCCGCGCCCGCGACGAAGCTGCCGGCGGCCACCGCCATAGCCTGCACAGCCGGCGCCACCGTGTGCGCGGGTAGACGTTCGGAGAGCGTGCCCGCCGCAGGGGCCACCACGACGGCGTCCACTTCCTCGGTGTCGCCGCCGGTGGCCGGCGCCGCGTCGGGCTCGAGCGGTTCGCTCACGGCCTCAGTGTAGGGAGCGCCGCGGACAAGTTGCAGGCCGGTCCCCCGCCCCCACGCTCGCTGGCGGAACTGAGCGCGCCCGACCACCGCCCCGGCGCTAAGGGCGTGCGGGCGCGGCGTCGAAGACCCGTTCGTACACGCGGTAGCGACGCTTGATCTCGCCGCCCATCCCCTCCATCGCGCGGTTCATCGGCTTGTTCACCTCCAGGATCCAGCCCATCTCGCCGCCCTTCTGCGGAGTGCGTTCGGCGGCGTCGAAGTGCATCTGGTAGAAGCGCGCCGCCACCCCCGTGTGCTGGTACTCGGGCTTCACCCCGAGCGCGAACACGCGCACCGCGTCGATCTTGCCTTTCTCCCGCAGCGCCGTGATCCAGCCGAACGGCAGCAGCCGCCCGTTCAGCTTCGCTAGCACCTGGTTGAAGTCGGGCAGGGTCAGCGCGGCCCCCACCACCTCGCCGGTGTCCTGTTTTTCGGCCACCATCGCCCAGTTCTCGTCGAGGATCGGCTTCAGGTCCTTGGCCATGTGGCGGACCTCTTCCTCGTTCAGCGGCACGAAGCCCCAGTTGCGCTCCCACGCGGAGTTGTAGACCTCCAGGAAACGGCTCACCTCCGCCTGCAGGTCCTTCTTGCGGAAGTTCCTGCACACGATCCCGTGCTCGGATTCGAGCTTGTCCGCCATCTCCCAGATCGCCGGGTGCACGTTCTCGCGCGTGTCCACGTACAGGCTCCACATGTACAGGTCCATAGCCTTCGCCATCCCGAGGTCCTGCTCGAAGATGCGCTGGTAGTAGGGGTGGTGCCAGGGGCAGAGGATGATCGGCGGGTGCTCGTGGCCCTCGACGAGCAGGCCGCACTCGTCGTTGGTCGTGAAGTCCATCGGGCCCACCATCCGGTCGCGGCCGCGCTCGCGCAGCCAGCCCTCCGCGGCGTCCAGCAGCGCGCGCGCCGCCTCGGCGTCGTCCTCGCACTCGAACCACCCGAACAGACCCCACTCGTGGTTCTGGAACTCGTTGAAGTTGCGGTCCACGTGCGCGCAGATGCGCCCGACTGGCCGCCCGTCGCGGTAGGCGAGGAAGTACTGCGCCTGCGCGTGCTTGAAGAACGGGTTCTTCTGCTGGTCCAACCGTTTCTTCAGGTCCATCAGCAGCGGCGCCACCCAGTTGGGCTCGTTACGATAGAGCCGCCACGGCAGCTTGATGAAGGTGTCCAGCTCGCGCTTGGACGTTACCGGCCGGATCTCCACTCCCATAGCGGCGCCTCCCCTACTCGACTGTCCCATCTCCACTGCCACGGCGCCCACCCTACATGCATACCTCCACGGACGACCCGCACACCCCCGCTGAGGAGCTGCGGGCCGTGCCGGCCGGCGGGGCTGTGGCAGCCCGCGATGCGCCAGCCAGCGATGCCGCGCCAGCCAGCGGCGCGCGGGTGGGCGGGTCGTCGGACGTCTTCGCCAAGGTCCGCCACCACGAGCGCGCCGAGGTGCTCGCCGCCGCGCGCGAGGCGGACGTCCTGCCGTACTTCCACGTGCTCACCTCCCCCGCGATGCCGGTCGTGGAGATGGAGGGCGCGCAGCGGATCATGTTGGGCTCCAACAACTACCTTGGCCTCACCGGCGACGAGCGCGTGCTCGCCGGGGCTCAGGACGCGCTGCACCGCTACGGCACCGGGCTGACGGGCTCGCGCCCCCTCAACGGCACCACCCCCCTGCACCTGGAGCTCGAGCGCGAGCTCGCCGAGTGGATGGGCAGCGAGGACGCGCTCGTGTTCACCACCGGCCACCAGGCCAACCTCGGCACGCTCGGCACGATCCTCGGAGTCGGCGACACCGTGATCGCCGACTCCGGCGACCACGCCTCGATCCTCGACGGGTGCCTGCTCTCGCGCGCCAAGCTGCGCCCCTTCCGCCACAACCGCTTGGAGAAGCTCGAGAAGATGCTCCAGCGCGCCCAGGGCGACGGCGGGGGCGTGCTCGTCGTCGTGGACGGCGTCTTCTCGATGGAGGGCGACGTCGCGCCGCTGCCCGACGTCTGCGCGCTGTGCGAGCGCTACGGCGCGCGGCTGATGGTCGACGAGGCTCACGGCGCCGGCGTGCTCGGCGCCCGCGGGGCCGGCACCGCCGAGCTGCTCGGAGTCGAGAGCCGGGTGGACCTGCGCGTGGGCACCTTCTCCAAGTCGCTCGCCTCCTGCGGGGGCTTCGTGGCGGGACCCGCCGAGGTGATCGAGTACCTGCGGTACTACTCGCGCGCCTTCATCTTCACCGCCTCCGCCGTCCCCGCCGCGCTCGGCGCCGCGCTGGCGGCGCTGCGCGTGCTGCGCTCTCCCGAGGGCGCTCCGATGCTCGCGCGGGTGCTCGACAACGCGTGGCGCCTGCGCGACGGCCTGCACGAGCTCGGCTTCGCCGTCGTCGCTCCCCAGCCGCTACCCGTGTGTGCCGGCACCGCGGCCGCTCCCGGTGTGCGCCTCAATGCGGAGGGCACCCCGACGATCGTGACTCCGATCGTGCCCGTGCTCGTCGGCGACGACTGGAAGGCCGCACTCTTGTGGCGCGCGTTGTACGACGCCGGGGTGTTCGTCAACACCGCCCTGCACCCCGCCGTGCCCCCCGGCGGGGCGCTGCTGCGCACCAGCGTGATGGCCACCCACGACGAGGCCACCATCGACCGCGCGCTCGACGCCTTCGCGCGCGTCAAGCGCTCCTTCGAGGCCGAGCACGGACCGCTGCCCGGGCCGGAAGAAAAAGTCGCTGCTTGCGCACGATCTAGGTCGGGCGGTGTTGACCGTGACCCCCCTCCTGGCGTAGCTTGAAGGGGCGCCTTGCTTCAACGCTCGGAACTCGCTCCGCGTCACCGGTAGAGGGGTGCCGAAGATCGGATGGGACGTCCGGGTGGGAGCCACGAGCCGTCGTTGCGGGGCGCGTACTCGTCAAAAACCAAGCAAGTATGTTGCCGCCGTGGAGACCTCTCACGGCGGCAGCGGGGAGTGAGCTCAAATGAACGCCACGGCGACGATTGCCCCTGCCAGCCCTCAATACATGCGCGCCCTCGAACGCGCCAACAAGGTGCGACTAGCCCGCGCCGAGCTCAAGCGGAGGATCGCGACAGGGGAACTCGACGTCGTCGACGTCATCCTCGAATGCCCCTGGGAGGCGCACAGCATGACGGTGGCCGATCTGCTGATGAGCCAGCGCAGATGGGGAGAGAGCCGCTGCCGCAAACTGCTCGTCCAACTGCAGATGCCGGAGACCAAGACGATCGGATCGATGACCGATCGTCAACGCCGCACGCTCGCCTCGGCCTGCCACGAGCAGGCACCAGTGGCGCTCAGCCGATGAGCGGCCGGCCGGCGAGCACCGGCGTCCCTTGGCAGAGGCGCGGTGATGTGCTCTGTCGCGAGGAGGGGCCGCGCGCGCCGGGCGCGCGGCCTCGGGTAACGGACAGCCCGAGGAGAGCTTCAGCTCCCACCAGCCGGCGAGCATCCCGATCAAGCCGAGGCGGGGCCGCACCTCCCACACGCCGCAGCCGCGTTCGCCGAGGTCGGTGACCGGCAGGCGCACGAACTTGTAGCGGCCCGGCTCCTCCTGCATCCGCTCCAGCAGATCGCGCGAGCGCCGCACGAGCTCCGCCTGGCGCACCGCCTGGTGCTGTGCGCCGCGCACGCGCACCACAAGCCGATCGCGCAGGCGCTCGAGCTCCGCCAACGAGAGGAGGTGAGGGCCCGCGGGCCCTAGGGCCGGAACCGCGGAGACGTGAGGGAAGCAGCCGGCGACGATCCCAGAGAGCTCGTGCTCGAGCTTGGCGACCTGCGCCCTCAGCGACTCCCGTGCAGCGCGCTCGGCCACCCTGCTGGCCAGCCACCTCCGATCGACCTCCGTGCCGGAACGGTGGAGGGGGATCTCACAATCGATGGGGTGCTGCTCAGTCAGGGCCATGCACACCTGCTCCTCGATCTTCCGCTGGAGCGATTCTATCAGCGCTCCAAGCGCACTTGAGCCCAATGCTCTTCGAGCGTCGCGACTACCAGGGCCCTGCGAGCATCGCCACACACATCCAGAGCGCCTCCTCGACGTGCAGGGCGGGCACGCCCGGGACCTGCAGGGTGAAGAGCTCGAGCTCACCCGTCCGAGCGCCCGGGAGGCAGCCCGATGCGATCTGCCCGAACAGCACCGCCACCACGGAGCGGGCATCGGCCACGACCAGCTGGCCCGCGGGCAGGAAGGGGCCGTTCGAGGAGCGTCCTAGAGACTCGCCTTCGCGGCTCGAGCGGATGCCGAGCGGGCGCTCGACCGTGGCGGCGTCGAGAGCCCACACCGGCACACCGGTGTCCACCAGTGTGATCAGCAGCGCGTCGGCGAGCAGGTGGTTGGAGTGAAAGCCCCCCTGCATCATCCGCGCGAGCATCGCTTCCTCGATCGGCGTGCGCACCACGTCCGGGTCGAGGCCGATGTGCCTGAAGAACACGCGGTAGGCCGCGGGGACCGGCCGCTGCCGCAGGTTGACCGCGTGCGCGCCGGCCCAGCGGTTGGAGAGCTCCCGCAGGCGCGCCCGCACCGACGGCGGAGAGTCCCGGCGCGCACGATCGAGCGCTGCGCGGGTGTGCACCAGGTGCAGCCCCGGCAGCTCCTCCTCGACCTCGCGCTCGCACCACCCGCGCGTGGGCTCGAGCCCTTGCCCCGACGGCGCGGCGGACCCCGGCGGCTCGGGGCTCACCGCGGCAACCGCCGCCCGTGGACGGGAGTCTCTCCCACGAGGCCCCCCACGCACGCGCGCGTGCGGGCGCGCGCCCGGCGCTCTTCGCGGAGCTTCACCGCGGCGGCCTCCACCCGCGGGCGCGGGCTCCCGCCACGAGCGTTGCCACGCGGGCGCGCAGCGCGGCGAGCGGCGGGCGGGAGAGCAGCGCCCTGCCCTGCGCCACGCCACCCGGGTAGGCGAACGTCAGCTGGGGGCAGCTCGCCGTCTTGTACAGCGTCGTCAGCACCCCGTCGGCGTCGATGCCGATTGGGAATCTCAGGCCACGGGAGCGCTCCAGCGCCCGCAGCTGCGCGCGTCTCCCTTTGATCGCGACTCCCGCAAAGCGCACGCCCGGGAAGGTGGGCACGAGCGCCTGCATGTCGCCGAGCACCTCCGGGCAGGAGCCGGAGTCCACGAACAGCGCCAGCACGACCGGCCCCTGTTCGTAGAGCTGGCAGACGTTGAGGATCTGCGTGCCCCGCTCCGCACACGCGGGGTGCTTCCCGGCGGAGCCGTCGTTGGGGTGGGTGGCGATGTCGGCGTCCCCCGTCAGGGTGCCCTCGGCGAGCGGGACCGCGAAGGGCGGTAGGCGCGCCCCGGGCGCCAACCCACCCGCCCCGTTGGACGGGGTGAGGATCGTGTTGAGCGTGATCAGCCCCAGGATCACCAGCGCCAGCGCGCCCACCCACCGACCGTAGCGCGGGGCGGCAAAGCCCGCCGGCCCGTCCGCCCACCCCGCGGGCCGCTCAGATCGACTCATGACGCGGGCGCACGCGCGCGCGAAGCGCCGCGAATCGAAGCCTCACGGGCGAGCGGGGTCCGATTCCTCGCCGGGCCAGCTCGCCGGGCTCGGCGAGCAGCAGCGCCGCGGGCAGCGCCACGAGCACCCCCACGAGCGAGACGCTGAGGTCGATCAGCGTGACGACGCCGAAGTCGCGCAGCATGGCGATGTCGGAGAGGACGAGCACCCCGAAGCCGGCGATCGCGGTGACACCGGAGGCCGCGACGGCGGCGCCGGTGCGGCGGTAGGTCACGCGCAGCGCCTCGAGCAGCGGCGCTCCGGCGGCCCGCTCTTGGCGGTGGCGCTCGGAGAGGAGCACGCTGAACTCGGTGGAGATCGCGATCACCAATGCGCTGAGCGTGACCGACATGGGGTTGAGGGGCACGCGGATGGCGAACACGAGCAGCGCCGACCACCCGGTGGCGAGCAGCACCGGCAGCAGCGGCGTCAGCGCCCGGCGGCGGTCCCCACGGAAGGCGACCAGCAGCACGAGCGCGGCCGCGGCGAGCCCGGCGAGCAGTGTCAGGACGCGCCGCCAGGGAGCGGCCACCTGCGCACCCGACTGCGCCGCGAGCACCGGCAGTCCGACCAGCTGCGCGCTCACCCCCGGCGGGGGGTGGAGGCTCGCACGCATCGCTTCGATCACGCGGTGCTGCTCCTCGAGGGGCATCAGGCGGATACCGAACGCGAGCGTCGCCGCCCGCCGGTTGGCGGTGATCACGTTTTCAGAGAAGCTCGGCGGGATCGCCCGCAGCAGCCCGTTCACGACGGCGCCGGTGAGCTTCGGCGGGTGGGCTTCCGACCCGCTGCCCGTGTGTGAGTGGGCTTTTGATCCGCCGCTGCCACTCCCCGTACTTTCGCTGCCGGCCACGCCAGCGCCGGATCCGCTCGCGCCCGAGCCGGTCGCGGAGCCCGTGCCAGAGCCAGAGGCGCCGGCCACCAGGCTTCCCCCCTGGAAGAGCGTCGGCAGCGAGAAGGCCGGGCACAGGAGCGCCCTGCCGCAGCCGCGAGTGGAGGTGTAGCCGAAGCGCTTCAGGACGGCGTCCTGGTAGGAGCTCATCCATTCGATCGTGGCGGGCGTCGCGAGGTTCTTGCCGGACACCATCAGGTCGATTTCCCCGCCCACCCCCGAGGCGCGCTCGAGCGCGTCGAGGTTGCGCAGCGAGGCCATGCTCTGGGGCACGAGCTTTTCCAGGTTGGTCTCGACGCGCGTCTGCGTGTCGAGCGCCCACCCGAGCGCAGCGAGCACCAGGCCCACGCCAATCACCCGCCCGGGGTTGCGCACGGCGTACCCGAGCGCGACCCCGGAGATGAAGCGGGTCAGGGGGTTCTCGCGCAGCAGCTCCTGCGCGCCGCGCCAGGAAGGCGCAAACGCGGCTCCGGCCGATCGGAGAGTGGCCAGCCGGCGCGGAGGAGAACGCGGAGGAGAAGCTCCTCCGGTGAGCGCGAGCACGGCGGAGCCAACCGTGAGGGCGCAGAGCAGGGCAATCGCGATGCCCACGACCAGCAGCAGCCCGAAGCCCCGCACGGTGGGCACGGGGGAGAGCGTCAGCACGAGCAGCGCCCCCGCCGCGGCCGCGGCCGCGGCCGCGAGCGTGGGACCCCCGGTGGCGGCGGCGCGCCGAATCGCGACCGGGCGAAGCTCGGCCGATGTGTCCAAGGAGGCCTCGTCACGGGCCTCGTGCACGCGCGACTGGAACTGGATGGCGTAGTCGACCGCGAGCCCGATCAGCACGGGCAGGACGGCGACCTGGGCGACCGTCAAGGACGCTCCCACGGCAGCGAGCGCGCCGAAGGTGAGCGCCGCGGCGAGCACCGCGATCCCCAGCGGCAGCAGGCGCGGGCGCCCGCGGAAGACAAGGCTGAGAACGGCAGCCATCACGAGCAGCACAGCCACGAGCAGCAGCTCGATCGAGTGAGTGATCGAGCTGGTCAGATCGGAGACGATCACGGGCTCGCCGGTGAGCAGGTAGTGCTCACCGTGCTGCAGGCGCCACTGGGGCATCGCGAGCGCGCGGCGGACCAGCGCGATCGTGCGCGCGCGCTGCGCCGCGCTTGACCCAGCCTTCATGCGCACCGAGATGAGCGCGGCTTCGTGGCTAGGGAACAGGTAGGAGAAGCGCTGCTTGGGGGTGCCGGGGAGCTTTGCGGTGTTGTCGAACACGAGCGTGTAGACGAAGCTCGGGTCGTTGAGGCTGGGTGGCGCTGAGAGGCCGTACTCCGCCCCCAGCAGCGCGACCTCCTGGGCGAAGCGTTCGCGTGTCAGCTTGCCGGCTTCCCCGCCGAGTTTGCTCGCTTCGGCGGCGCTGCGACCGTGGGCGAGCGCGAGGCGGCGGACACCACGTTCGTCTTCTCGGGCCTGCTGCTCGGCCCGGTTGCCCTGCGCGGAGAGCTGCTGGTCGATCTGTTCGGCGGCCTCGTTGACGAAGGTGCCAGGGCCGATCACGACCTTCACGGTGCCCAGCCGCCCCAGCTGCCCGCAGGGGCCGTTCACCCCTCCCTCGCGGGGGAGCCCCGCGCGGGGAACCTTGCCCGAGAGACACCCCTCCAGCCCCAGGAGGCGTTCGATGTCGGAGCTGAGCAGCAACTGCTCCAGGCTGCCCTGCACCATCACGTCCACGGGCTCTTCCCCGAAGGAGCGGTAGTAGCGCTGCGTGGCCTTGTAGCCGGAGCTGGAACGCCCCACGAAGGTGTCGGCGGCAGCGCTGGGGCGCAGACGCAGCGCGAGCGCGGCGCCGCCCAGGCCGAGCACCGTGGCGAGCGCAACCACCAGCAGCGGTCGGCGCGCGGCGGCGCCGGCGAGAGTGGAGAGTATCCGGGCGACAGACACAGTCACGAGGCTAATGGATCGCCCCGTCGGTCGAGCCCACTGGACTCCGATCCGCGCCCCCCGTGCGACATGAGCGTGTGGTGCACCGTGGGGTGGCATTGGGGATCGTCCACGTGACGAAGTGTGAAAGACACGCGCGTGGGCGCGGGGCCTCCCTGCCCCGCGTCGGAGCGACGTTTTCGCGCCAAGTATCTGGCGTTGTGCCCGAGGAATAGGTTTTCTGGCGCCGGGCGACAGAACCGTCCCAGACTCGGAGTAGGTTCGACGGTCATGTCAATGGACAAGCGACCAGAGGATGACCGTCGATGCCGAAAATCAGTTACTTCTACGGGATCTCGATCGCCATGCACTGGGACGAGCCACATCACTCTGGCGCGCACTTTCACGCCCGCTACGGCGAGTCCAGGGCCTCGTTCAACTTGGCCGGCGAGATCATCGTTGGCGAGTTGCCGCGACGGCAGCTCCGCCTCGTCCAAGCCTGGGTCGAGCTGCACGCCGAGGAACTGAAGGCCAATTGGGAGCTCGCGATGGACGAAAAGCCCCTGAACCCGATCCCTCCCCTCCGCTAGACTCATGGCCGTGGACAAGCTCGTTGACGTCACCGACGCCGAGGTCATCGGCGACCACCGGCTCCGCCTCACTTTCGAGGACGGGCTCGTCGGCGACATCGACTTCGCCGGGCGCAACTGGCGCGGCGTCTCCGAGCCGCTCGCCGACCCGGCCTTCTTCGCGCAGGTCCAGGTCGACCCCGAGATGGGCACGATCGCCTGGCCCAACGGCTTCGACATGGCGCCCGAGACGCTATACGAACGCGCCAGCCAGCACCGGGTCTCTCCCATCTCAGCAGCGTAGCTCCGGACCACGTAGGTTCTACGCTGCCGTAGCCGCGCGTATCACCGCCTCGCTGGAGAGCCGGACCAGGTGCAGCGAGCCGGAGGGCGGACCCTTGGGCCAGCGGCGTGCGCCCACCGGCCAGGGGAGCGGCGAGGCGTCGCTGGGGCTACTCCATGCCCAACGGCCCGGCCGAGTCCCCGGAGAGGAACTGGCGGACGAAGGGGTTCTCGGAGGCGAACAGCTCCGCGGCGGGCCCGGACTCGACGATGCGCCCGCGCCAGAGGATCGAGATGTGCTCGGCGACGCGGCGGGCGGACAGGATGTCGTGGGTGATCACCACGTAGGTGCCGCCGTTCTCGGCGTGGACTTCCTTGATGAGCTCGCACAGCAGCGCGGTGCGCACGGGGTCGAGGCCGGAGTCGGGCTCGTCGAAGAGCACGATCTCGGGGTCCAGCACCAGGGCGCGAGCGAACCCGGCGCGCTTGCGCATCCCGCCGGAGAGCTCGTTGGGCATCTTCTCGTTGGCGTCGCCGAGACCGACCTCGCGCAGCCGGCGGTTGACGATCTCGGCGATCTCCTCCTCGCCCTTCTCGGTGTGCTGGCGCAGGGGGAAGGCAACGTTGTCGTAGAGGTTCAGCGAGCCGAACAGCGCGCCGTCCTGGAAGAGCACTCCGAACTTCTTGCGCAGCTCGAAGAGGTCGTCGTCGGAGAGCGAGGGGATCGACTCCCCGGCCACGATCACGTCGCCCTCGTCGGGGTAGAGCAGTCCGACGATGTGCTTGATGCAGACCGACTTGCCGGTGCCGGAGGGGCCGAGGATCATCGAGACCTGGCCTTCGGGGATGCCCAGGTTCAGCCCGCGCAGCACGCGGTTGGAGCCGAACGCCTTGTGGACGTCGATGAACTCGATCGCGTCGGGCGCCTCGGTGGGGCGACTGGTACCGCTGTGGTACCGGAAGTCCTCCTCCTCGGCCGGGTCGACCGCCTCGCGCTCGAGCACCGGTCAGCCTCCGATCGGGGCGCGCGTGGCGTCCCGGCACGCAGAGCGGAGCATCGACATCCTCACCCTCCGATCGGGGCGCGCGGGTTGGCCCCCCAGAAGATCTGCGTGCCGAGCATCCCGATCAGGTGCACGAGCACGATGTTCAACACCATCGACTTGGCCGTGGCCGTGCCCACCCCAACGGGACCACCGGAGGCGTTGTAGCCGTAGTAGCAGCCCACGAGCACGATCGCGGTCGCCATCACCATCGCCTTGATCAGGCTGAAAATGAAATCGGGCGGGTTCTGGAACTGCCAGAAGATCAGGAAGTACCCCCCGGCGGAGACCACCCCGACCTGCTGCACAACGGCGATGTAGGACGCCAGGAACGCGCCGCCGATGCCGGCGAGGTACATGAACGGGAGCACCAGCCACGCGGCGAGCAGGCGAGTAGCGCAGAGGAAGGTGACGGAGTCGATCCCCATCACCTCCAGCGCGTCGATCTCGTCGGAGATCCGCATCGCGCCCAGCTCGGCGACGATCCCGGTACCGACCTTGGCGGCCATCATGTAGCCGAAGGCGTACGGGATGATCTCGCGCAGGTCGCACCACGCGGTGAAAACGCCCGCGTAGGCGGGGGCGCCCTGGGCCTCCAGGAAGTAGGCGCCCTCGATGCCGCACTCCAGGCCGAGGATGAACATCAGCGACCAGATGATCAGCGTGGAGGAGATGATCAGGATGCCGCACTGGCGCAGGCCCTCGCCGAAGAAGCGGAAGACGCGCAGGCCGTAGACGTCGCGGACGATTTTGCCGCCGAAGCCGGCGATCTCCCCGGAGGAGGAGATCCATTCGCGCGGCAGTGCGAGCCATTCGTTCATTGCGGATACCCCCAAGCCT
>JBOGYA010000013.1:0-22119 GCA_050696515.1 Solirubrobacteraceae bacterium | reverse complement strand
GGCTCAAGCTGCCGCGCGCGGTGCAGGCGCTGCGCATCAGCGTGCGCCAGATCGAGATGATGTTCGGTGCGCGGCGGCAGCTCGGCGAGGTGTTCGCCATCAAGGGCAGGACCAAGCAGGACATCGTGGTGGTCACGGGCCACCCCGACCACGTCCGGTCGCTCTTCACCGCCAAGCCCGAGCAGGCGCCGTCGCTGACGGGGGAGTCGCCGCTGCGGCCGGTCGTGGGACCCAACTCGGTGCTGACGCTCGTCGGCCCCCAGCACATGCGCCAGCGCAAGCTGCTGCTGGGGCCATTCCACGGCGAGGCGGTGCAGCGCTACGCCACGACTATCGCGCAGGCCGCCGAGCGCGAGATCGAGCGGTGGCCACTGCGCGAGCCGTTCGCGCTCGCGCCGGCGATGCAGGCGATCACGCTCGACGTGATCATGGCGGGGATCTTCGGCGTCGAGGGACGCCCGCAGAAGGGCACTCCCGAGCGCAGCCTGCGCGACGCGATCCGGTGGATGGTGAGCCTCTCCACCAAGCCGATCGGGCAGGTTCTCGAACTGGTGGGCATCGGCCGCGAGCAGCCGACGGGACCGGCGAAGCGGCTGCTCGCCTACCTCGACCGCCACCTCTACGCGGTGATCGCGGCGCGGCGGGCGGCGGCGGACACGGCGGGCCGCACGGACATCCTCTCGCTGCTGTTGGCCGCGCGCGACGAGGAGGGCGCCCCGATGACCGACGGGGAGCTGCGCGACGAGCTCCTGACGCTCGTGCTCGCCGGCCACGAGACGACCGCCAACTCGCTCGCGTGGGCGTTCGAGCGGCTGCTGCGCACCCCGCACGCGTACGACCGCCTGCGCGAGGAGGTCCGCGCGGGGAACGGCACCGGCGACGCCGGCGCGGCGTACGTCGAGGCGACGATCCACGAGGCGATGCGCTCGCGGCCGGTGATCCCGATGATCGGGCGGCGCGTGACGGTGCCGTGGCAGCTCGGCGAGTGGCGCCTGCCGGCGGGCACCTCGGTGCTCGTGAGCATCCTGCTCGTCCACCACCGCGAGGACGTGTACCCCGACCCGTTCGCGTTCCGCCCGGAGCGGTTCCTCGGCGCCGAGGGTGGGCGGGCACCCCAGACCTACACGTGGATCCCGTTCGGCGGCGGCATCCGGCGGTGCCTCGGAGCCACGCTCGCGATGGCCGAGCAGCGAGTCGTGGCGAGCGCCATCGCGCGGCGCACCGACATGACCGCCGCCGACCCCGCGCCCGAGCGCGCGCGCCACCGCAACGTGACGATGATCCCGGGACGCGGCGCGCAGGTCGTCCTGACGGCACGACGGTGAGCGCCCCACGTGCAGGCGAGAGCCCACGGACAGGTGTCGTGTAGCACCTGAGGCGGCGGTCTTGAGCCCGTGGTGCCCGTCGCGAGGTTCGCGGAAGCTCACCCCCACATTGGCCAACCGGCCAGTAAGATCTACGGAAGCGTACGCATCAGCGATCAGGAGGTCCACATGGCATCGGTGAGCAGCGAGCTGAGAAGCGGCAGCCCCAAGACGGAGAGCGAGGACCTCGAGAGCGTGCTCGTCGCCGAACGTGGGCGGTGGCAGGATGGCCCGCCCCACGAGCTGTTCGGGCGGCTGCGGCGCGAGTGCCCGGTGCACTGGACGAAGGAAGTCCCGGAGTTCCCGATCGAGAAAGGGTTCTGGTCGGTGACGCGGCCGGAGGACATCCACGCGGTGAGCCGCGACTGGCAGACGTACTCCTCGGAAAAGGGCGGGGTGACACTGGCGTCAGCGGTGTTCCCGATCGAGTTGACGAGGGCGATGTTCATCGGGATGGACCCTCCCAAGCACGACCGGGTGAAGGCGCTCTTCCAGGCGGGCTTCACGCCGAAGCGGATCGCGGCGCACGAGGGGGAGATCCGGGCAATCGCCGCGCGCGTGCTCGACCGCCTGCAGGGCAGGGAGCGGTGCGACCTCGTCAGCGACGTGGCGCAGCCGGTCGTGTCGCGGGTGATCGGGAGCTTCATGGGCATCCCCGAGGAGGACGACGCGACGTGGGCGCGGCTGATGAACTCGACCTTGGGCGCGGGCGACCCCGACCTCAACCCTGAGGGCGTCGAGGGGGCGCTCGAACGCGACGTGCCGGAGATCTTCGAGCGCTGCCAGGCGATGATCGCCGCGCGGCGCGAGCGCCCCACGGAGGACCTCACGAGCGTGCTGGTGCACGCCGAGATCGACGGGGAGCGCCTGGAGGAGCACGAGATCGTGATGGGCTTCTTCCTACTGGTGGCGGCCGGCAACGACAGCACGAAGGCGACCTACTCGAGCGGGATGCGGGCACTGATGGAAAGCCCCAAGCAGCGGGAGCTGCTGCTCGGGGACCCGGCGCTCATCCCCGGCGCGGTGGAGGAGGCGCTGCGGATGTTCCCCGCGTTCGCGCACTTCCGCCGCACCGCGACCCGCGACACCGAGCTGGCGGGCCAGACCATCAAAGAGGGCGAGAAGGTAGTGATGTGGTACGCGGCCTCGGGCCGCGACGAGCGCCGCTACGAGGATCCCGACCGCTTCGACGTGCGGCGCAACCCCGAGCACCAGGCGTTCGGCGCGGGCGGCCGGCACTTCTGCCTGGGCACCGCGCTCGCGCGCCTGGAGCTGAAGGTCATGTTCGAGGAGACGTTGAAGCGCTACCCGGAGATGGAGCTCGACGGCCCCCAGACGGTGGTGGAGTCGGCGTTCATCAACCAGCTGAAGACGCTGCCCGTCAGACTCGCGCCGTAGCGGTGCGCTGACGCCGCGGGGCGGCGCACAAGTGGGGTGGTCATTGGGGATCGTCCACGCGAGCCCGTTCCCCCCCACGGTGGTGGGCGTGGGGCCTCCTACCCCACGACCGAGCGCGAAGTGGCCCCGCGTGGCGAACCGCGCGGGGCCACCAGCTCAAACGCTCAGCGGCCGGCGCGGGTGCGCTGCCCGAGCCGGATCGCGAGGCCCGTGGAGAGCAGGAGCAGGCCGGCGCCGAGGACCCAGCGCAGGTCCAGGCCCGTGAAGGGCAGCGTGGACGCTTTCGCGGCCGGCGTGGTGGTGGGTTCGACCGTGGTGGTGGGCGTCGGTTTGGTCGCTTCTTTTGAAGGTTCGGTTTCTTTTTTCGGTTCGGTTTTGGTCGTGGGGACGGGGGGTTTCTGTTTGTAGCCCGAGGTCCCGTTGCTGCTGGTCTGGGCGAAGGCGGGCGCGGCGGGGGCTACGACGAGCGCCAGCACAGCCGGCAGGGCGAGCAGCTCACGGCGCGCGAAGCGCCGGCGGCCGCGGCGCGCGAGGCTGCGGAGGGACATCTCGTCGATCGATGCGGCACCTGCTGTTTGCGAGAAGCTCGACGCCATACCTTGGGTCCGAGTCATGCGCACCTCCCGTGTTCGGTTCGATTGGGCCCCGGCGGGTCGGGACCTACAGTGGGTCCGGCCAAGTCTATTGCGAAGCCAGGATCGCTTCTTTCCCCTTCCACCGCCGGCCCCGTTTTCCTGCCGCCTACGAAGACTTCTGTCGCCGCAGGTAGACGGCGTTGGCCGTGGCGCGGCCAAGCAAGAGCCGTAGCGCTTGCTCCTCTGTCGAAGTCGGAAGGGGATGGCCGACGCCGATAGCTTCGAGTTCGATTTCGGCCGAGTCGGCGATGAACCCAAAAATGTCGCGGTAGACGTGAGCGCGGACCGCTCCGGTGCGGAGCAACCGCGTTTCGTTGATCGTCGTGAGGAAGCCATGGCTGACCCCGGGTAAAGGGTTGGGCGCAGTGGTGACCGTGAACGGCCCGATCTGCCTTCGCCCTTTGCGTTCCCGGTTGATCTGCTTGTGAACCGCTTCGAGGAAGCGCACGAGGCACGCTTGGCCGCGAGCGCTACGGGATCTGGCGTTGTTGAGGGCAACAAGGGCCGGCGTCGGCCACACTTCGACGGCAGATTTCACCACCTTGCCATAAAAGGCCCTTCCAGCGGAGAGTTCGACTGAGTACACGCCTGCGATCCGGCGGGGAGGGTCGACGCCCCCACGGCAGCGGTTGTATTCGAGGCCGTATCGTCCCAGCGTGGGGGCTTCCGTTTCGCTCCCGTCGCCGGTGAACCCCGGCAAATCGCCGGCTTGCAGATTGACTGCGTGCGCAAACGCCACGGCTCGTGCCTTGGCGATCGACCCCGACGTCGACGGGGTCACGCCGGCCACCGAAGCGCCAGCCCCTCCACACCCAGCAAGCAGACCAGCGGCGAGCAGGGTGGCACCCCGTGCGGCTCCAGGCCGAAGCAACCGACTGCTCATGCGGCTAGCATCGGCACGGGCGCCGCTAGCTAAAGCCGTGTGAGCGGTTACGGCGCCTGCGCCACACCGGCGCCCGTGCCCTACGCCGACGGGTCGTCCGCCCGCAGGAACTCGATGAGCAGCTCGTTGACGCGCCCGGGGGCGTCGTGCTGGACCCAGTGGGTGGCGTCGGGGATCCACTCGATGCGCCCGTGTGGCACCCAGCGGGCGGGCGGCTCGGCCAGCTCGCTGCCGAGGTGGCGGTCGCGCTTGCCCCAGATGACGAGCACCGGGACCTCGATCGGGCGCAGCCGGTCGAGCGCCTTGCGCGGCGAGGAGCGCAGCGCGGCGCGGTAGTAGTTGAGCATCCCCGTAAGCGCCCCGGGCTGCGCCCACGCCTCGGCGTAGCGCTCCAAGTCCTCGTCGGTGAACGCGGTCGGCGAGTCCGCCCGCAGCGCGCGCTTGGCGAAGGAGAAGCCATCGCGCGCGATCAGCCGCTCGGGCAGCGACGGCAGCTGGAAGAAGAACATGTACCAGCTCTTGCGCAGCTGTTTGAGCGTCCTGAACCCATCGAGCATCCGCGCCGTGTGGGGCACGTTGAGGATCGCGAGCCGGCGCACCGCCTCGGGGTGGCGCATCGCGGTCGCGTAGGCGACGGCCGCGCCCCAGTCGTGCCCCACGACGTACGCGCGCTCCTCCCCGCAGTGCCGGATCAGCCCGGCGACGTCGTCGGCGAGGCAGTCCGTGTCGTACAGGCGCCAGCCGCGCGGCCTGTCGGAGAGGTTGTAGCCGCGCATGTCGGGCGCCACCACGCGGTAGCCGGCCGCCGCCAACGCGGGGATCTGGTGGCGCCACGAGTACCAGTACTCGGGGAAGCCGTGGAGCAGCACGACAAGCGGCCCCTCCCCGGCCTCCACATAGTGCAGGCGAACGCCGCCGACCTCAGCGTAGGAGTCGCTGAGACTCGCTACGCCGGCTAGCTCCACGGGGGCGCTCATGCCGCGCTCGCGCTCATCGACCGGACACCCCTTCGCGCGCGGAGCTGCCCACGCGCACCCGTCCCTCCAGGGTGCCCTCGTGCAATTGGACACGCAAGACCTTCTTGTCGAACTTGCCCACGCTCGTTTTGGGGACTTCGGAGATGAAGGCGAACTCGTCGGGCAGCCACCACTTGGCCACGCGTGGGCGCAGGTGCTCGATCAGCTCCTCGGGTGTGGCGGTGGCGCCCTCGCCCAGCACCACGCAGCAAAGCGGTCGCTCGGCCCAGCGCTCGTCCGGCTTGGCGATCACCGCGGCCTCGATCACGTCGGGGTGGGCCATCAGCTCGTTCTCGAGCTCCACCGAGGAGATCCACTCGCCGCCGGACTTGATCACGTCCTTGGAGCGGTCGGTAATCCGCACGAACGCCTGCTCGTCGATCGCCGCGATGTCCCCCGTGCGCAGCCACCCCGCGTCGAACTTCTCATCGCCGGAGTCGTCGTGGTAGTAGCTGGAGGCGATCCACGGGCCGCGCACCTGGATCTCGCCCGTGGACTCCCCGTCCCAGGGGACCTCCTGCCCGTCGTCGTCCACCAGGCGCAGCTCCACCCACGGCAGCGGCTTGCCCTGCAGGGCGCGCTCGTCCCAGTAGCGCTCGTCGTGCCCGCGGTCCTCCGGGGGGTCGGAGAAGGTCGCGACGGGGCTCGTCTCGGTCATCCCCCACCCCTGGTGGATGCACACCCCGTGGCGCTCCTGGAAGTCCTTCATCAGCTGCCGCGGCACCGCGGAGCCCCCGCACACCGAGTTGGTCAGCGAGGAGAGGTCCACCTCGTGGGAGTCCGCGTAGCGCAGCAGGTCGGCGAAGATCGTCGGCACGCACCCCACCACCGTGGGGCGCTCGGACTCGATCGCGCGCGCCAGCGGCTCGGCCTGCAGGAAGCGATCGGGCATCACGAGGTCCGCCCCGCAGAGCGCCGCCGCGTGCGGCAGGCCCCAAGCGTTGGCGTGGAACATCGGCACCACCACCAGCACGCGCTCGCGCCGCGAGAGCCCAAGGTTGTCCGCCAGCAGCGACGCCGTGGCGTGCAGGCAGAGCGAGCGGTGCGAGTACAGCACCCCCTTCGGGTTGCCGGTGGTGCCGCTCGTGTAGCAGAGCGCCGCGGCCTGACGCTCGTCGAGCTCGGGGTACTCGAAAGCCTTGGACCCCGCCCCGTCAGGCTCCGCACCCAACTCGGCCTCCAGCAGCTCCTCATAGCGCAGCACGTTCGGCAGTGAGCCGGGGTCGCCGGGGTGGGCGGGGTCTCCCATCAAAATGAAGTGGCGCACTCCTTCGAAGGAGGAGGCGAGCGGCTCCAGCAGCGGGACGAGCGAGTCGTCCACGAAGATCACGCGGTCCTCGGCGTGGTTGACGATGTAGGTGAGCTGCTCGGCGAACAGGCGGACGTTGAGCGTGTGCAGCACCGCCCCGACGCACGGCACCGCCATGTAGAGCTCGAAGTGGCGCTGGTTGTTCCACGCGAACGTCCCCACCCGGTCCCCCTGCTCGATCCCCAGCCGCCCGAGCGCGCGGGCGAGGCGATCGACGCGCTCGGACACCTCCCCGAAGCTCGCCCTCACAGTCCCCTCCGGAGTGAGCGTCACCACCCGCGCGGAGGGGTGGCAGTCGCGCATCCGCCGCCGCGCGTGCTGGAGAGTCAGCGGGAAGTCGTTCTGCATCAACCCTTCGAGCATGGAGGCAGCATACCTGCGTGCAGCCTCCGCTTGGAGCCCAGCGGCTCGCATTCAGTGGCATACTGAGCGGCCTCAGCTCGGGCACGGCGGGGCCGTCTCAGCGCAGCATGGCTGTAAGCGCCCGCTCTTCCGAGCCCAGCGGGGTGGGCAGCGCATCGAGGCCCCACCACTGCGCCTGCGCGATCTCCACGGGGTCCGCACGCACGCGCGGGCGCTCCGGCAGCTCCGCGTGCACGAAGGTGAGGCGCACCGCGATGCGGTCCAGGCGCGTCTCGAAGGTGCCCACCACCTCGAGCTCCAGGTCGCGCAGCCCGAGCTCCTCCTCCATCTCCCGAGCCGCCCCCTGCAGCGGCGTCTCCCTCCGGCGCACCGCGCCGCCCGGCAGGTACCACGTGTCCCGCTTGCCGTAGGTGTGGCGCACCAGCAGCACCTCACCGCCGTGGGTTAGCGCGCACTTCACGCCGTCGCCCCGCCGTGGCCACACCGCCGCGCGCAGCTGCAGCCCCCGCCACGCCACGCGGTACAGGCGCCGCATCGCCGCCACTCGCAGCGCACTCGTGGACACCTAAACGCGCTGGCTCGTCCGCGTGCCCGCCGTCAGGTCGCGGTACACCCCCCGCGTGCGGCGCGCCACGTCGCTCCAGTCGAAGCGCAGCACGTGCTCGGAGGCCTCCGCCACCAGGCGGTCGCGCAGCTCGGTGTCGGTCAGCAGGCGCTCGATCATCACGCCGAGGTGCTCCGCGTCGCCGCCATTGAAGCGCAGCCCCACCCGCTCCCCCGCCGGCACCACCTCGCGCAGGCCGCCCGTGTCCGCCACGATACAGGGGCACCCCGAGGCCATCGCCTCCAGCGCCACCAGCCCGAACGGCTCGTAGATCGAGGGCACCACGCACAGGTCCGCGATCCGGTACAGCGAGTGCAGCGCGTCGTCTCCGATCCACCCGAGGAACGCGCCGTGCTCGCTCAGTCCGAGTCGCTGCGCCTGCTCCTTCAGCGCCTGCTCGTGCGTGCCGCTGCCCGCCACCAGGAAGCGGACGTTGCCGACGCGCTCGATCACCCCCGGCAGCGCGTCGAGCGCCAGCTGAAAGCCCTTCTCGTACACCAGCCTTCCCACCAGCACCACTAGCCGCTCCTGCGGCGCCGCGAACTCCCGGCGCAGGGCGTCGAGGTCCCCGACCGGCCGCAGGTCCCGTGGGTCGATCCCGTTCGGGATCACCGTGATACGGCTCTCCTCGATGTCGAAGATGTCCGCCACGTGGCCCCGCATGTAGTGCGAGCACGTGATCACCGAGTCCGCGCGCTTGGCCATCCACCGCTCCACTCCGTGGATGTGGGCCTGCGGCTCGTCCTGCACCCACCCCTGGTGGCGCCCGTGCTCGGTCGCGTGGATCGTCGTCAGGTACGGCACCCCCAGGCGTTCCGCCAGCGCCGCGCCCGCGTGCGCCACCAGCCAGTCGTGGCCGTGCACCACCTCGTAGGAGCGCTCCTCCGCGAGCTCCTGCCCCGCTCCCAGCATGTCCTCGTTCATCCGCTGCACCCACCCGACGAAGCGGCCGAGGTCCCGCGGCCACCGCGGCTCCCTGACCCGGTACACGCTCACCCCCGCGCGCTCCTCGGCTTCCGTGGAGTCCCCCGTGCCGCGCGTCAACACGTCGACGGCCACCCCCTGGCGCACCAGCTCCTCGGCGAGCTTGCGCACATGCCGCGCGAGGCCCCCCTCGATCACGGGCGGGTACTCCCAGGAGAGGATCAGGACACGGTCAGCCACCGCCCCCACCCTACCTCTCCCACACGCCCGCCGCTGCCGCTGGAGGCGCGCGGGGCGGCCGGCGCCGCGGATCGCCTGCTCACGCGGAGCCCGCGAGTCCCGTGCAACGCCCGCCGGATGCAGCGCCTTGTCTATAGACGCTCTGTCGGAGTTCCGCGAAGCTCCATTCATGGAAATAGTAGAACGCTTCGCGAGCAACCTCCGCCGGGAGCGCCTCGCCCGGGGCATGACCCAAGAAGTGCTCGCCGACGCCGCCGAGCTGCACCGCACCCATATCTCCCTGCTCGAGAAGGCCAAACGCGATCCCAAGCTCACGACGATCGCGAAACTCGCCGACGGGCTCGACACCACTCCCGGTCAGCTGCTGCGCGGCGTGAACGCTGAGCGCCGGTCGCGCTGAGCGCCCATCCCGGACGGACCGCCGGGGTAGCGGACGGCGCGCACACCCATGGACGGCTCGAGCTTCGAGCCCCGGCCGTGCTGAGACCTACCTCACGGACGCCGTCTCGGGGCCTATCCGACCTTCAGGCTCGCCGCCGGCCCCCCAGCGGCTCACGGTGCGCCGCAGCTGGAAGTATGCGATCGCGCCCGGGATGCTGGGTAGCCAGAAGGCGAACAGGCGGTACATCAGCACTGCGGGCACCGCCAGGCTCGGGCTCACCCCGAACGCCACGAACGCGCCGATCATGCCGCCGTCCACCACGCCGATCCCACCTGGCAGCGGCAGCAGGTTGGCGAGCATCCCCACGAAGTACGCCTGCACCAATACCGCCACCGGCGGCGCCTGCCCGAAGGCGCGGAACGACGCATACAGCACCGCGATGTTGAACCCCCACCACGTCACCACTCCGATCATCGCCAAGTCGGGGTGGCGCAGCTTCTCGAAGGCGAAGCGCACCCCGCTCGAGATCGAGGCAGGGCCTGAGGCCAGCCTCTCCAGCAGGCGCGCCGGCCGCCCTCCGAGCGTTTGCCGGGCGACCCCCGGCCGGGCGGCCTCCGACCGGCGATCCGAGCTCACCCACCCCAGACGGCGCTCGAGGTCGTCGGGCACGAACGCGATCGCCAGGAACACCGCGATCCCCACCGCCCCCACGATCGCGGGGACGATCGTGATCGCGAAAGGATGCGGACCCGGGAAGAGGCCCGTATAGAGGCCAACCCCGCACACCACCAGCGCCACCATGTACACCCCGTACAGCAGCACCAGGAACGCGATCATCCGTTGCGCCACCTCCCGGCCCTCCATCCCCGAGCGGCGCAGCGACCACGCCGTGATCGCCACTCCCCCGGCGCCCCCCGCGGCAAACAGGCGCGTCGCCGCCAGTCCCGCCATCGTGATCTGGTAGCTGTGACGCCAGCGGATCGGCGACCCCGGGGGCACGTGCACGCCTTGGAAGATCGCGATGTAACTCGCCATCGAGACGACCTGCACCACCAGCGCCACCGCGATCCACGACGCGTCGCCTTCGCCCAGCCGGTCCCACGTGTGTTTCACGCCACCCAACTGAGGCAGCACCACGTACAAGAACGCCAGGGCCACGAGCACGAACGCCGCGAGCCCCAACATCCGCCGGCGGGTCATTCCCAGGCGCGGCATCTCCTCGCGCTCGGAGCCCGCGCGCGGCGGCTCTGCGCGCAGCCCCTCCTCGCGCACGAGCCCGGCGGGGGCGGAGGAGGGCTTGGCAGCTTCAGCTCGGCGCCGCCGCGCACGGGCGCGTGAGCGCATCAGACCGCCATCGGCCTGCACCGCCTCCGCGTGCAACACAGCCATACCCGTCTCCTTCGACGTCCCCCCTGCCTGCCCCTGCGCGGAGGCTGCGGCCCCCTCGCCCCCGTTGCGCGCCGCGCTGGCCGATCCGCGATTGGCCGGCGCCCGCGTAGGCTCCGCTTGCGCTCCCGTCGCGTCCTGCGCTCCCCTCTGCACCCCGTTCGCCTTCACCTCGCCTCCCGTCTCACCCCGCCTCGTGCGCCTTCGCCTCCAGCGCCGCCACTGCGCGCGCAGAGCGCTCGAGGACGGGTCTGGCCTGTGGCCCGAGGCGGCGCACCGCGGCCGTCAGGAGGACTCCCCCGAGCAGGTCCGCTACGTAGTGCTCCCCCAGGTACACCAGCGCGAACCCCAGCGTCGAGGCATACGCCCACCCGGCGGCGCCCGCCACCGGTCCCGTCTCGGCGAGCAGCAGCGCAGCCATTACGGATGTCGCGAAGTGCAGGGAGGGCATCGCAGCCAAGGGGTTGCCTCCAAACACACTGTAGAGAGGCCCCCAGCCGTCACGCCAGAACGACGCCCCGTACTCCACCATCATCCGCCGCACTTCGATCATCCTGTGCGGTGCCCGGTGCTGGTCGAAACGGGGATGCGAGCCGTAGGCGAGTGTCTCCCGGCTTCGGTCGTCCCCTCGCTGGCCTGCGCCCGAGCCATTGCCATCGCCCACGCCCCCGCCTGCCTGGTGGCCGGCTCCCGAGCCATTGCCCTCGCCCATCAGACCGTTCTCCGGGGCCGCCGCCGCGTACCACGGCGGGGCCGTCGGCAGCACCCAGTAGATCATCGCGCCGATGTCGAACACTGCGTAGGTCATCGCCGCCGCCCGGCCGAAGCGGCGCGGATGACACACGAGGATGTATGCGAGCGCGCCGTGCGGCACCATGAACCACGACCAGTGCGTCCACACCAGCACCTTGTCCAGGGTCCGCCACCGCGGGCCATCCGGACCGACCCGCGCGAGCCGGTGTTGCAGGCGCTCCGTGGGGAGCTCACCGAAGCCGAGCGCCCGATCGACCGCGATCGGGTAGTCCACGTGCACCCGCTGGGCCTGCTGCGCCTCATCGTCGTGGGGCGACTTGTACGCCGCCACGTACGCCCACATCTGCAGGCAGCACGTCGCCACGTCGCGCGTCCGCGAACGGCGCATCGCCACGCACAGGCCGATCGGGGCGCAGAACGCCACCGTCTGGGTCACCAGGGGCGGCGCCTTCACCCGCCTGCGCACCAGCGGCGCCGACACTCCGATTGCGACCACTCCCCAGGCGGTTGCTCTGATCGCCTTCGACCGCCGCACAGGCCGGGGAGTGTATACGCGGCACGGTAGTGCCTCAGTTTGGTCGGGACCCCGCAGGCCCGGCTGGACTCCATTGTGCTTTTGAGCTACATATACTAGCTAACTGGACCTCTCATCCCAGCCATCTAGTTGCTCTTCCACAGGTCCAGTTGGTGGTATACCTTCAAACTGATACACCACCCGCGGCACAGCCGCCCTCAAACCTTCGCCCGGGTGGCCGCCGCCACGAGCGCGCGTACGATCGGACTCGCCTCGTCGGCCTCCGGGTGCCACTGCACCCCAAGGACGAAGCGCCCGCCGTTCAAGTCGGTGCCGGTGGCGCCAATGCCGGCGTCCAACTCGATCGCCTCGGGCAGGTCGTCGAGCGTGGAGGTTGCGCTCACCACCAAGCCATCCCCCAGACGATCGACGCCCTGATGGTGGTGGGACTTCGTCGCGTGCTTGGTCTCTCCCGCCACCCGTGCCACGAGCGAGCCCTCGCGCAGAAGCACGTCGTGGTCGGCGCCGTCGAAGCTCCCCGCCACGCGGCGGTGCTCGTGGTGGCCGAAGCGCTCGGGCAGGTGCTGCAGGAGCGTGCCCCCGTACGCCACGTTGATCAGCTGCATCCCGCGACAGATGCCCAGCACGGGCAGCTCGCGCTCGATCGCCGCGCGCACCAGCGCGATCTCGAAGGCGTCGCGCTCGGGCACCGTGTCCACCGTCTCCGCGTGGCGCGGCTCGCCGTAGGAGGCGGGGTCGATGTCCGCGCCGCCCACCAACACCAGGCCGTCGAGCAGCTCCAACACCTCTCCCGGGCTCCCCACGAGCACGGGGTCCGGCGGGATCATTAGAGCCATTCCCCCCGCGCTCTGCACCGCGTCGATGTAGTTGCGCGGCAGCAGCGCCGCCTGCTGGTCCCACACGCTCCAGCGGGCCCGCTCGAGGGCTGTGCATATGCCGATCACCGGACGTGCCATCGGCCCCACCTTAGACGCGCCGCCGCGACGCCGTAGGATCACGGGCCACACCCGCCCGAACCGGCGCACCCGCGATAGGAGACCCCGCATGAGCGAGAAGGACCCCACCGCCCTAGAGACGGTCAACCTGCTGACCGGCCCCGAGGGGGTCGCGACGATCGAGCTGAACCGCCCGCAGGCGCTGAACGCGTGGAACAAGCAGCTCGGCCTCGACCTGCTCGCCGCGATGGGCCACGTGGGCGCGGAGGACTCGGTGCGCGCCGTGGTGATCGCCGGGGCCGGGCGCGCATTCTCCTCGGGAGCCGACCTGAAGGACCTCGGCGTCGAGCGCACCCCGGACGGCCGCCCCGACCTCTACAAAACGCTCACCGAGCGCTACCACCCGATCATGCAGGCCATCCGCGAGCTGCCCAAGCCCGTGGTGGCGTGCGTCCATGGCCCCGCCGTCGGCATCGGCTGCTCGCTGGCGCTCTGCTGCGACCTCGTGCTCGCCGCGCAGAGCGCCTACTTCCTGCTCGCGTTCGTGAACATCGGCCTCGTGCCCGACGGGGGCTCCTCGCTGTTCGTGCCCACCCGCGTCGGCATGGCGCGCGCCACCGAGATGGCGATGCTCGGCGAGCGCATCCCCGCTGAGCAGGCCCTGCAGTGGGGGCTCATCAACCGCGTCCTGCCCGACGAGCGCCTGCGCGAGGAGGCCGCCGCGCTCGCCGGGCGCCTGGCGAGCGGGCCTACGCGCTCCTACGCCGGCGCCAAGCGCCAGCTCAACAGCTGGCTCTACACGCGCATGGCCGAGCAGCTCGAGCTGGAGGCCCAGCTCCAGCAGGAGATGGCCGGCAGCGAGGACTTCATCGAGGGCGCGACGGCGTTCGTGGAGAAGCGCCCGCCGCGGTTCCAGGGGCGTTGAAGCGCGTTCCGCCCGGGGCTGAATAGAATCCCGCCCGCCTTGAGCCACCTCCTGCCCACAACGCTCGCTTCCCTCTTCGCTCCCCAGTCGGGTGGGTCGCCGAACGCGAACGAAATCTACAGCCTCTACAAGATCATCCTCTACATCGCCCTCGTGATCTTCGTCGGCGTCGAGGGGGCGCTGGGGTACGCGCTCTACAGATTCCGCGCCCGCAAGGGCGCCGTCGCGGCCCAGATCCGCGGGAACACCCGTCTGGAGGTCGGCTGGACCGTGGGCGCCGCGCTGATCCTGGTCGTGCTCGCCGTCATCACCTTCATCAAGCTCCCCGCGATCCTGAACCCCCCGAACTCGGGCCCCGGCGGCAGCACGCTGGTCGGGCAGAGCGGCGAGCTGTACGCCTCCGCCGACCGTCGTCTGCCGCCCAACGGGAAATCGCTGGAAATCACGATCATCGGCCGCCAGTACATCTGGCAGTACGTCTACCCCGGCGCCAACAGCCCCGATGGCCTGGGAGCGCCCTACTCCTACGAGGAAATGGTGGTTCCCACGAACACCACCGTGACGCTCGACATCGTCTCCGAGGACGTGGTCCACTCCTGGTGGATCCCCGCGCTCGGAGGCAAGTTTCAGGCGGTCCCCGGCTACCACAACTATGCGTGGTTCAAGATCGACAAGCCCGGCGTCTTCCACGGCCAGTGCGCGAACATCTGCGGCCGCGGGCACGCGCGCATGATCGCCACGGTGCGGGCCGTCCCGCCGGCGCAGTTCGACGCATGGCTGGCCGAACAGAAGCGGCTGATCGAAGAAGCCAACGCCGACGCGAAGGCCGAACGGGAAAAGCTCAAGAGCCAGAGCGGCCCCGGGCAGGTCGAGAACCCCTAATTCCAGAGAAAGCAAGCAGCCAATGGCCACCTACGCCGCCCCCGCACCACAGATAGTCGCCCACCGCGCCGAGCGCGAGGAGCGCGGCTGGACGAGCTGGCTGACGACCACCGACCACAAGCGGATCGGGATCATGTACATGGTCCTGACGTTCGTGTTCTTCATCCTCGGCGGCACCGAGGCGTTGATGATCCGCCTGCAGTTGGGGGCTCCGGACAACACGCTGGTCAGCCCCCAGACCTACAACCAGCTGTTCACGATGCACGGGACGACGATGATCTTCCTGTTCGTCGTGCCGATGATGGCGGGCCTGGCCAACTACTTCCTGCCGCTGATGATCGGCGCGCGCGACATGGCCTACCCGCGCCTGAACGCGCTCTCCTTCTGGCTGCTGCTGGCCGGCGGTCTCGTCTTCTACGCCTCGATCTTCTGGAACCCCCCCGAAGCGGGCTGGACGAGCTACGTGCCGCTCTCCAACGCCTTCTTCTCCCCCGGCGGCGGCGAGGACGCCTGGATCTACCTGATCCACCTGACCGGGCTCTCCTCGATCGTGGGAGCAATCAACTTCTACGCGACGGTCGCCAACATGCGCGCGCAGGGGATGAGCTGGGGCCGGCTGCCGCTGTTCGTGTGGGCGATGCTGACCTACTCGGTGCTGATCATCTTCGCGATGCCCGTGATCGCCGCGGCCGTGACGCTGCTGCTCACCGACCGCCACTTCGGCACCCACTTCTACGACCCGGCCCAGGGCGGCTCGGCGCTGTTGTGGCAGAACCTGTTCTGGTTCTTCGGGCACCCCGAGGTCTACATCATGGTCCTGCCCGGCTTCGGCGTCGTCTCGGAGATCCTGCCCGTGTTCGCGCGCAAGCCGATCTTCGGCTACCGGGCGATCGCGACCTCCACCGTGGCGATCGGGTTCCTCGGCTTCCTCGTGTGGGCGCACCACATGTTCGCGGCGCCGATCCCCGAGGCAGTGCTGATCTTCGCGATGATGAGCTCGCTGCTGATCGCGATCCCCACGGGCGTGAAGATCTTCAACTGGATCGCCACCCTGTGGCAGGGGACGATCGAGTTCAAGACCCCCCTGCTGTTCTGCGCGGGCTTCATCTCGCTGTTCATCATCGGCGGCATCTCCGGGGTCTTCCTCGCGATCGTCCCCGTGGACTGGCAGCTCAACGAAACGTACTTCGTGGTCGCCCACATCCACTTCGTGCTGATGGGCGGCGCCGTCTTCACGATCTTCGCGGCGATCTACTACTGGTTCCCCAAGATCACCGGGCGGATGCTCAGCGAGGGCCTCGGCAAGCTGAGCTTCTGGCTGATGTTCTGGGGCTTCCTCGGGACCTTCCTGATCCAGCACGCGATCGGCCTGGAAGGGATGCCGCGGCGGGTGTACGAGTACGAAAACGTCGGGCACCTCGCGCTCTACAACATGATCTCCACGACCGGCTCCTTCATCCTCGCCGCAGGGGTGCTCGTGACGGTGCTCAACGTCGCGCGCAGCCTCAAGCGGGGCGTGGTCGCGGGACCCGACCCGTGGAAAGCCAACACGCTCGAGTGGTTCACCACCTCTCCCCCGCCGGCCAACAACTTCGACGTGGTCCCCCGGGTGCGCTCCGCGGAACCGATGAAGGACATCCGCCTGGAGATCGAGCGCCGCAGCACCGCCACGCCTGCGCCCGGCCACGCAACGGTGCCCGCGGGAGCCACTCAGGTGGGGGTGTAGTGCCTCCCGGCGCCCCCGACGCCATGCGGGCTTAGACTCCCTGCGATGGACGGCTCCCCCGCACCCCTCTCCGGCCCTCCCCTCGCCCTGCCCGGCGCCGCCGCTGTCCCCGCGCGCCGGCCGGTCTCGCGCTCGCGCCAACTGGTAAGCGACTATCTGGAGCTGACCAAGCCGAAGGTCCAGTCGCTGCTGCTGCTGACCACGATCGCCACGATGTACGTCGCCGGGGACCCCTCGCCGCTGCTGGTGGCGCTCACCTGCCTCGGCGGCTACCTGTCGGCTGGCGGCGCAGGCGCCGTCAACCACTGGTTCGACCGCGACATCGACGCGCGCATGGCGCGCACCTCGGGCCGCCCGATCCCCGCCGGGCGGATCGCCCCCACCGCCGCACTCGTGTTTGGCTGCGGTCTGTCCGCGCTCTCCTTCCTAGAGCTCTCGCTGACGGTCAATCTGCTCGCCGCCAGCCTCGCGCTGGCGGGCTTCCTCGGGTACGTGCTCGTGTACACCGTGTGGCTGAAGCGGCGCACCCCACAGAACATCGTGATCGGGGGCGCCGCCGGGGCCGTGCCCCCGCTGGTCGGGTGGGCGGCCGTGACGGGGTCGGTGAGCGCTACCGCGGTGCTGCTCTTCTCGATCGTGTTCTTCTGGACCCCGCCCCACTTCTGGGCACTGTCGCTGCTGATGAAGGGGGAGTACGAGAAGGTCGGCGTGCCGATGCTCCCCGTGGTGCGCGGCGAGGCCGAGACGCGCCGGCAGATCCTGCTCTACGCGGTGCTGCTGTACGCGGTCACCCAGCTGCCCTTCTGCGCCGGGGGGTTCGGCGGGATCTACCTCGCCGCCTCGCTGGTGCTCGGCCTCGGCTTCATCGCAGGCGCGGTGCGCCTCTACCGGCGGGCCGACCGGCGCTCCGCCCTGCAGCTCTACCTCTTCTCGCTCGCCTACCTCGCGCTGCTGTTCTGCGCAATGGTGCTCGACGCCCACCTCCACGTATGAATCGGAGCCTGGAGAGCGACGTTCCGAGCGGGCCGGACGCCTGCATGAGGTATCTTTTCGCGCCATGATGACCCGTCGCCTGGCTCGCAAGAACATCCGCACCGGCCTGATCGTCGGCGCGATCTGCATGCTCATGTTCGGCCTCTCGTTCGTAGTCGCCGCCCTCTACGTCTCGTGAGCCCGCTCGACCCCGAGATTCCGCCGGCCGGCGAGGAGATCCACCTCCCCGGCCCAAGCCTGCTGCCGCTGCTCACCGCGGTCGGGATCACGTTGGCGCTGGTCGGCATCACAACCTTCATCGAGCTGACAGTCGTCGGCGTGATCCTCACAGTCGTGTGCGTGGTCCGCTGGATCGGAGACACGCGCCGCGAAATCGACGAGCTCCCGCTCGATCCTCACTGACTGCAAACAGTCTTTCGGTGGAGCGCCGCGCACGGTCCCTCTGCCGTGCGCGGCCCCATTGGCGGTAGCGCACCGTTCCCCGTCAGGCGCACCGCACCTCTCTCACCCCACCGCCGCGCCTGCCGGAACGGGACAGACAGCCCCATCGGTGGTCCAGCAGCGCACGATGTCGCGAACGGAGAGGATGCCCACGGTCTCCCCTCCCTCGACGACGATCAGATGACGGAAGCCGCCCCGCACCATCGCCGCGGCGGCCTCCTCCAGCGACCAGTCGGGGGCGGCGTAGACAACCTCTCTGGTCAGGTGCTCGGCAACCAGCTCCCGGTCGGGGTCCTCTCCGGTGCCCACCGACCGCAGGACATCCCGCTCGGTGAGGATCCCCGGGCCATAGCCGTCGGGGTCCATCACGACCGCGGCGCCCACGCTGCGCTCGGACATCAGTCGCGCGGCGTCACGCAGGGTATGACCGGGGCCGACCGCGAGGACAGTTGGGCTCATCCCTTCGTGGACCTTCATGAAGCACTCCTTTCCCGAGTAGTCCCGGGCGCCCTCGCCCGAGGAAGCTTGCAACGATTGCCTCAATGTAGCCGAGGCGAGTCGGGGTGTCAAGCGGGCCGGCGTTCGTCAGGCGAAGGCAATAGGATCAAGGATGGGATGGATGGGCTAGCTTTGACACGTCTGACCGCGGGCGCAGAGGCGTTGGTCGCCGATGCCTAAGTTGCCGCGTTCGATCCTCTGGACGGCGATCGCCGCCGTGCTCGCCACGGCAATCGGCATCGTGTTGAGCTACGTGATCCACTGGTTCCCGCCGGTGGCCTCCGCCCAGGCGAAGAACACCGACCGCCTTTACCACGTGCTCGTGATCGCCTCAATCCCGATCTTCGTGCTGGTCGTCACCGTGATCCTCTACTGCGTGTGGCAGTTCCACCTGCGGCCGGGCCAGGAGCTCCAGGACGGGCCGCCGATCCACGGCAACACGCGCCTCGAGGTCTTCTGGACGGCGATCCCGGCGGTTCTGGTGCTCAGCCTCGTCTCCTACTCGTTCGTGGTGCTGCACGAAAACGAAAAGAAACCACCCGGCAAGGAAATCCAGGTCGGCGTGACCGGCCAGCAGTTCTTCTGGGACTACGAATACCCCTCCTCGGTGACCGGGGGAGCGCCGCTGAAAAGCTACTCGCTGTACGTGCCGAAGGGCGAGTCGGTGTACTTCCACATCCACTCCAAGGACGTCATCCACGCCTTCTGGATCCCCGCCTTCCGCCTGCAGGTCGACGCGGTGCCGGGCATCGCCACCCACTACCGCGCGACACCGATCCTGCTCGGCACGTACCCGGTCGTCTGTAACCTGCTGTGCGGGGTCGGGCACTCGCTGATGCGCTCGGCCGTGCACGTGGTCGAACCGGCGCAGTTCCAGGCTTGGATCAAGAGCCAGATGAAGCTCCCCTCGACCGTGGCCACGGGCTAATGTTGGGGACTGCTCAGAGATGATCGGAGGGAGCTAGCCAGATGGTCGCCAGACTTCGCGCACCGGGTTTCTACCGCGCCTTCCTCGGCGTGGCGCTCGGGATCGCCTTCTCCGCAGCGATCACGTGGGTGGTGCGCGCCTCCACGGGGCACGCGACCTTCACCCACTACCTCAGCCCCGACGCGATCCTGACGGTCTCGCTGATCGCCTGCCCGCTCTTCTTCCTCGTCGGCTTCGGCCTCTTCGACTACTGGTTCCACTGGGCTGCCGGCCGCCCCACGCGCCCGGAGGATCACTCCGGCCACGGGGCGTACAGCTGGAAGGACTACTTCCGGGTCAACACCGACCACAAGGTGATCGGCGTCCAGTACGTGGTGACCTCCTTCTTCTTCCTGCTCGTGGGTGGGCTGATCGCGATGTTGATGCGCATCCAGCTGGCCCAGCCGGGGGCGAAGTTCGTGGACGCCAACACCTTCAACGGCCTCTTCTCGGTGCACGCCACGGTCCTGATCTTCTTCTTCGTGATCCCCGTGTTCGCGGGCCTCGCGAACTTCGTGCTGCCGCTGATGATCGGCGCGCCCGACATGGCCTTCCCGCGACTGAACGCGCTCTCCTTCTGGATGCTGCCGCTGGGCGGCATCATCATGCTGCTGAGCTTCTTCGCCCCCGGCGGCGCCTTCGCGGACGGCTGGACCGCCTACGCGCCGCTCTCGACCGTGTCGCCGATCGGGCAGAACTTCTTCTCGATCGGGGTGCAGTTCGCGGGCGCCTCCTCGGTGGCCACTGCGCTCAACTTCCTCGTGACGATCATCACGATGCGAGCGCCGGGGATGAGCTTCTTCCGGATGCCGCTGCTGGTGTGGGCCAACTTCTCGACCTCGCTGCTGGTCGTGATCGCCACCCCGTTCGTCGCGGCCTCGCAGTTCTTCATCCTGCTCGACCGGGCGCTCGGCTTCAACTTCTTCGACGCCGACAAGGGCGGCAACGTGTTGGCCTACCAGCACATCTTCTGGTTCTACTCGCACCCGGCGGTCTACATCATGATGCTGCCCGGCTTCGGGATCATCAGCGAGATCATCGCGGTGAAGGCGCGCAAGCCGATCTTCGGCTACCGCATGATGGCGTTCTCGCTGCTGGCGATCGTGGGGCTCGGGTTCACGGTGTGGGCGCACCACATGTTCACCTCGGGGATGCCCTACTGGATCCGCATCCCGATGGCGATCACCACCGTGATCATCGCGGTGCCCACCGGCATCAAGATCTTCTCGTGGCTGGCCACGCTGTGGCGCGGGGTGCTGCACCTGGACACCCCGATGCTGTTCGCGCTCGGCTTCCTCGTGACGTTCTCGGCGGGCGGGATCAGCGGGATCATGCTGGCGATGCTCCCCTTCGACATCCACGTGAGCGCCACCTACTTCATCGTCGCCCACATCCACTACGTGCTGTTCGGCGGCTCGCTGCTGACGATCTTCGCGGGCGTGTACTACTGGTTCCCGAAGATGACCGGGCGCATGTACGACGAGCGCCTCGGCAAATGGCACTTCTGGAGCACCTTCATCTTCTTCAACCTGACGTTCGGGCCGATGCACATCCTCGGCCTGCAGGGGATGCCCCGCCGCGTGGCCACCTACGCCGCCCAGTTCGGGGACCTCAACCTGTTCATCTCGATCTGCAGCTGGATCCTCGGGGCGAGCACGCTGATCTTCCTCTACAACATGGTCAACTCCTGGCGCGGCGGCCCACGCGCCGAAGCCAACCCCTGGCGGGCGCTGACCTTGGAGTGGCAGGTCTCCTCGCCGCCACCGATCTTCAACTTCGACAGGGTGCCCACGGTCGTGGGCGGGCCCTACGAGTACGGCGTCCCCGGCGCGGTGCACGGCATCTTCACGCCGGCTCCGCTGCCCTCGGAAGTGAGGACGCAGACAGCCGACAGCGTACCCGTACCCAGTGGCGGCGAGTGAGGCACCGGCATGTCCACAGGGTCCCCGATAGATGAACTCGTGTTCGCAGTGACGACATCAGGAGAGGCGGTCCGATGAAGGAGATACTGGTGGTGGCCAACCGCACGCTCGGCGGGCGCAAGCTGCTCGACCGCGTGCGCGAGCTCGCGGCCTCCGGCGAGACGCGCTTCCGCCTCGTGGTGCCCCAGAGCAAGCCCTCCTCCGGTCTCGTGATCTACGACGAGGCCGTGCGCGAGTCCGCCCAGGTGCGGATCGACCTCGCCGTCTCGCTGCTCTCCGAGGAGGGCATCGAAGCCAGCGGCGCCGTGGGCGACGCCGACCCCTTCCTCGCCACGATGGACGCAATCGCCGAGCGCCGCCCGAGCGAGGTGATCGTCTCCACCCACCCCGTCACCCACTCCGGCTGGCTGCGGCGCGATCTGATCGAGCGCATCAACAGCGCCTCGGGGCTGCCGGTGGAGCACATCGTGACCGACCTCGAGCAGGAGGGCCTGCCCTTCCGGGTGACGCTCGTGATCGCCAACCGGACCTCCAGCGGAGATGAGCTGATCGAGCGCCTCTCCGAGCAGGCGGCGCACGGGGAGCGCCACCTGTTCATCGCGGTCGTACCCCAGCAAGGCGGCGACGGCGCCGCCCCGCGGGAGGCGCGCTCGCGTCTTCAGGCGATGCTCGCGAAGCTGCGCGCCGCGGGGCTGCTCAGCTCGGGCATGATCGGGGACCCCGACCCCTACACCGCCGCGATGAACGCGCTGGAGCTCTTCAGGGTCGACGACGTGGTCATCTCCACGCTCCCCGACGAGCGCTCGGGCTGGATGCGCTCGAACCTGATCGAGCGCGTGCGCAGCTCCACGACGGTCCCCGTGGAGCACGTGGTGGTCGACCTCCAGGCAACGACCGTGGCCCCGGCCGCCGCGGGAAGCTGAGCGGAGGCACGATGGAGGCCGCCAGCGTCGCCCAGGGATTGGAGTCCCACCCGCCCGCCGTCGAGCACGAGCACCACGGCCCGCCGCCGGCGCACAGCAGCTCGCGTGTGGACCT
>JBOGYA010000012.1:0-22926 GCA_050696515.1 Solirubrobacteraceae bacterium | reverse complement strand
GCACGGGCCTGCTCGAGCGTGCCGTCGACCTCCGCGAGCACCGCGAACTCGGCGTGCACCGGCAGGGGGATCCCGCTCCCGCCCGCCCACGCGCCGGCGGCCATCCGCAGCGCGTCCCCGTCGAGGAAGTCCAGCGCGGCGGGCACCACCCCGGCGCCCAGCACGTCGAGGATCGCCGCGCACCCCTCCGCGCGCGTGGCGTGGAAGGAGAGCAGCGGCAGCGCGGCCTCGGGGGCTGGCATCAGCCGCAGGCGCACGGCGGTGACGATCCCGAGGGTGCCCTCGCTGCCGATCAGCAGGCTCTTGAGGTCGTACCCGGCGACGTCCTTGCGGTAGGGCCCCCCGACCGCGATCGTCTCGCCGGGCGGGATGACGGCCTCCAGGCCGGTGACCCAGTTGCCGGTGGCCCCGTACTTGAAGGCGTGCGGGCCGCCGGCGTTGGTGGCGACGTTGCCCCCGATCTGCGACTGCTCGGCCGCGCCGGGGTCGGGCGGGAAGCACAGCCCGTTCTCGCGCGCGAGGCGCTGCACGTGGCGGGTGGGGACGCCGGCCTCCGGGTGGATGCGCCACAGAGCAGGCTCCAGTTCGCGGATCGCGCGCATCCGCTCCATCGAGCACACCACTCCCCCTCCGAGCGGCACCGCGCCCGGCGCGAGGCCGGTGCCGCCGCCCCGTGGGATCAGGGGCACGTCGCGCTCATAGCAGAGGGCCATCACCCCCGCCACCTCCGCGGTGCTGCCGGGGCGCACCACGAGGTCGGCGTGGCCGCTCAGGCCGCGGCTGCGGGTCGCGTCGTGGTCGTACGGCGAGTGCCTGCTCTCAGGTCTCCGCTCTGGTCCCCGTTCAACTGCCGGCCCTCCCCGCCCGCCCGACGATCTCGGCCCGCCTGCGGCGGGATCGAGGACGTGCTCGGAGCCCACCACGCGCGCGAGCTCGCCCTGCAGCAGCGTGGTGTCCTCGAGCGTGGCGTACACGCTCTCAGCCTAGTGCCTGTACGGAGATGGGCGGTATGGGTGGTATTGGCGCCACGGGCGGCGCGAGCGGCGGCGAGTGGGGGTCCGCGCAGGTGGGTGGGGTGGGTGGGTTCAAAACCTGGTCGAGCTGGCGGCGCATGAGGCGGTGGCCGGTGAAGGGGTCCACGGCGGCGCGGCCGAGCACGAAGCTCGCCTTACGGTCGCACAGCGCGGTGTTGGCGGGCATCGGGACCGGCGCAGCGGGGGTGGCCTCGATCCCGTCCGGCGCTCCCTCCGAGGCCCGCAGGAACGCGGCGGGGGAGCCCTCCTGGACTAGCCGCACGTCGCAGTTGAACGCGCGCGCCACGAGGCGCAGGTGCGCGAGCCGGCCGAGGATCGTGGGACCCGCCATGTTGTAGGTGCCCTCGCACTCCTGTGCGATCAGCTCGCACACGCACTGCGCGTAGTCCCATGCGTAGGTGGGCGAGCGGCGGATGCCGGGTGGCGCGGCCAGCGGCTTCCCGGCGCGCAGCCACGCCACCCAGCGCAGCGGAGCGCCGGAGCGCTCCCACACATGGCGCGCGCGCGCGGCGAGCGCCGCCCATCCTGCGCCGTTCCCGTTCGCGGCGGGTCCAAGCCCACCGACTGCCCCCGCCTGCTCTCGGCCGCCGCTGGCGCTCGCGGCCGGAGGCGGGGCCGCGGGGATCGAGAGGTTGACCCCGTACACGTCGGCGGGGCGTGTGATCGTCCAGCTGCCGCCGAATTGCTGGGCGAGACGCTCGCACGCGAGCAGCGAGCGCCCGAGCGCATTGATCGGCTGGGCGGGGTCCTCCTCCTCCCAGCACTCCGCCGAGGGCCGCATCCCGCTGAAGACGAGGTCGCAGGAGACGAGCACGTAGCGCGCGCGCACCGCCCGCGCGGCGGCGAGCGTGTTCTCGGCTCCGAGCAGGTTGAGCTCCGCCAGGTGGGGCTCGCGCTCCAAGCACCCGGGCGAGCTCTCCGCGGCGGCGTGGACGATCACGTCGGGCTCGAACTCTTCGGCGAGCGTGACGCAGGCGTGGCGGTCGGCCACGTCGAGCTGGGCGGTGCGCGCGCCGAGCACGCTCACGGGCGTGCCGCGCCAGGTGCCGAGCACGCTCCAGCTCTGTTGCGCCGCGGAGGCGGCGAGATTGGAGCCGATCAACCCCCCGGCGCCGGTCACGAGCAGCCGCATTGCGACCTCCCGTACCTGGTGCTCGAGTCAAGCCCCGGGGACGTGCAAACCTGTTCTGAGCCCCGCCCCTCTCCCTGCCAACCCCCGCGGCGCCGCATTCCGTTGCCACGCATCGCACTTGGCATTATACATCTATGTACGTCCCTATCAAGGACAGTGGGGAATGCTATCTATAGAAACAGCCATTTGCACGTACGCTACACCGCGAGCGCCGCGCGAAGTGGTGTAGCGCCTATCCGGCGCCGGGCAGGAAGGCGTTGGTCCCGTAGCGCGCGAAGGGGATCGGCGCCGCGATCAGGCGGTTGGCGAGCATCCACCTCGACAGCTCCGCCACGTGGGCGGGCTGGATCGTCCCCAGCGGCACGCCGGGGGCGTCGAACAGCGGGAGGTAGGCGCGCAGCGACGCTGCGGTGAGCGCGTGCGGCAGCGAGGGGTTCGAGCGCAGCAGGTCCGCGAGCGAGCGCGCGGGGTCGCGGAGGGTGTCCTCGTAGCCGTGGACTGTGGCGGCGAGGAAGTCGCGCACGAGCGCGGGGTCGGCGCGGGCGAGGCCGCGCGTGCTGAAGGCCACGAGGCCGGGGTACGCGGGCCCGCCGTTGCGGTCGAGCCAGAACGGGGTGATCGGACGCCCTTCGACTTCGAGGCCCACCCCGTCGTCGGGCACGAAGCCGGTGAACGCGGCGAGGCGGCCCGCCACGAGCCCCTGGGCGCCGTCGAAGCCGACGGTCACGACGTGCACCTTCGCGGGGTCTCCGCCGGCGTGGCGCACCTCGGTGTCCACCACCGCGCGGTCGGAGGGCACGCCGGTGATCCCGACCGCCCGGCCCTGCAGCTGCGCGGGGGAGCGCAGGTGCTCGGAGGCGAGCGCGATCAGCCCGCCGACGGGGCGCTGCACGATCGCCATCACCGCCTCGTCGTGCCCGCCGCGGTCGATCTCGGTGGCGACGTCGCTGCCGTCGGCGAGCCCGAACTGCGCGCGGCCGGCGGCGACGAGGCTGAGCGGTTCGACCGTCGCGCTCGGCGCCACCACCTGCAGGTCGATGTTCTCCCGCCGGTAGTACCCGGCCGCGAGCGCGCGGTATATCCCGGCGTGCACCGCATTGGGCGTGAAGTCGAGGATCAGCGTCGCCTTCGCCATGTGGGGCAGCGCGCCGGGGAGAGTTCCCGCTGTGCGCGCGCCGCCTGCCCCACCGGTGGCATCGCCCGTTGCGCATCCGCATAGCGCGAGCGCTGCCGCCACTAGGAGAGTTCCCATCGCCGATCGGTGCCTTCTCGTCACGGCGCTATGGAACGCTGCCCGCTTCGGCAACCCATTCGCTTTTGAAGCCGAGCACCGAGGCGAGCCGGTCGAAGTGCTGGTCGTAGTGGAGCACCGCAAAGCCGCGCTCCGCGGCCGCGGCTGCGACGAGCGCGTCGGGCACACGTACGCGGTGGGCGCCGGCCGCACCGCGCGCGGCGAGCTCGCGGATAGCCGAGATGGCGGCGTCTGTCACCGAACGAGTGATCGGAGCTTGCCGCAAGCCCGCCAACGCCGCGGCCACCGCCTCGACGTGCTCGCGGTCACGCGCGTCGTAGAGCAGCTCCAGTGTGACTACTGGACACCCTATGAGGCCTCCCGTGCGAGCTGCCGCCTTCCATTGGGGCGCGACCGCGGGATTCGACGCTCGTGCCCACGCCGAGGTGTCGGCGACCCACGGGCCACCGCGCCAGCTCAGCGCCACGCGCGATCCCGGACGCTGCGCAGACGCTCCAGATCGAGCCCCGAGCTCCCCTCCGCGACGCTGAGCAGGAAGTCGCGCGCACTGCTCTGCGCTTGGCGATCCTGCTCGATCGCCGCGGCACCTCGAACGGCAAGCGCATGCACGACCTGGGAGGACGGCGCTCCAGGCCCGAGGACGCCGCGGCCGCGCGCGATCGCGCGATCGAGCTCCCGGTCGCGGGGGACCTGGATGCGGGGGTGCCTGCTCGCCATCGGACCAGTGTACCCGCTTGTGGACACCACCTCTGAGTGGGACACCGCCTCCGAGTGGCCATCCCCGAGTGGACACCACTCCTGAGTGGACACACCCCCTGGAGCGAGGACTTCCACATCTACCGGGTGGCCGGACGGTGCTTCGCGATGCCCCGAGGTGGCGCCCGTATGATCGGTGCAGCGATGGCGATGCGGACAACCCCACCCGAGCAGGACGGCGTGGCGGCTCGACCCCGCGCGGCGGACTCACGCACGCTCTCGGGAGAGCCAATCGCGGAGCTGTACACCGAGGCGGACCTGGGCGCAGGTGTCCGCCCATCCGATGCCCGCTCATCCGATCTCCTCCCCCCTGAAGACCGGATCGGGCGCCCGGGGGAGTACCCGTTCACGCGCGGGGTGTACGAGTCGATGTACCGGGGGCGGCTGTGGACGATGCGCCAGTTCGCGGGGTTCGGGACGAGCGAGGAGACCAACGAGCGCTTCCGCTACCTCTTGGACCACGGGCAGACGGGACTCTCCACCGCGTTCGACATGCCCTCGCTGATGGGGCACGACTCCGACAATGCGCGCTCGGAGGGGGAGATCGGCCGCGAGGGGGTGGCGGTGGACACCGTCGAGGACATGCGCACGCTGTTCGCGGGCATCGACCTGGGGGAGGTGTCGGTGTCGATGACGATCAACGCGCCGGCGGCGATCATGCTGGCGTTCTACGTCGTCGCCGCGGAGTCCCCTGGCGGCGTGGGGGACGCGACCGGGCGGGAGCCGATCGCACCGGAGCGCCTCTCGGGCACGATCCAGGCGGACATCCTCAAGGAGTACATCGCGCAGAAGGAGTGGTGCTTCCCGATCGACCCCGCGATGCGCCTGTGCGGGGACATGATCGAGTGGTGCACGCGCCGGATGCCGCGGTGGCACCCGATCTCGATCTCCGGCTACCACATCCGCGAGGCGGGGGCGACGGCCCAGCAGGAGCTCGCGTTCACGCTCGCGGACGGCCTCACCTACGTGCGCCAGGCGGTGGAGCGGGGCCTCGACGTGGACGAGTTCGCGCCGCGGCTATCGTTCTTCTTCAACGCCCAAATCGACCTCTTCGAGGAGGTCGCCAAGTACCGCGCCGCGCGGCGGATCTGGGCGAAAGAGATGCGCGAGACGTTCGGCGCGAAGAGCCCGCGCTCGTGGCTGATGCGCTTCCACGCGCAGACCGCCGGCGTGAGCTTGACCGCCCAGCAGCCGCTGAACAACATCGTGCGCACCGCGGTGGAGGCGCTCGCCGCAGTGCTCGGGGGCGCGCAGTCGCTGCACACCAACAGCTACGACGAGGCGCTGGCGCTGCCGACCGAGGAGGCGGTGCGGATCGCGCTGCGCACCCAGCAGGTGCTTGCGCACGAGACGGGCGTGGCGAGCACGGTTGACCCCCTGGGGGGCTCCTACTTCGTGGAGGCGATGACCGACCGGATGGAGGCACGCTGCTACGAGTACTTCGAGAAGATCGAGCAGCTCGGGGGGATGGTGGAGGCAGTCAAGCGCAACTACCCTCAGCGCGAGATCGCCGACGCGGCGTTCGAGCTGCAGCAGGAGATCGACGCGGGCGAGCGGATCGTGGTGGGAGTCAACAGCCACGTGCTCGAGGACGAGCCACCGATCCCTACCCTGCGCGTAGACCCCGCGCTCGAACGCAAGCAGCTCGACCGCCTGCAGGCCGCCCGCGCGCGGCGCGACGGCGCGGAGGTCGAGCGCACCCTGGCGGCGCTGCGCGCGGCGGCGGCGCAGCCCGATCGCAACCTGATGGAGCCGCTGCTGGAGTGCGCGCGCGCGTGCGCCTCGGAGGGCGAGATCGTGGAGTCGCTGCAGCAGGTCTTCGGGGACTACACCGAGACGCCGGTGTTCTGATTAAAGAAGAGGGGCCCGCATCAGTGGAGAAAGAGGGGCCCGGCTCGCCGGCCTCCGGCCAGCTGCGCCACCCTCTAAGCGGCCTCCGGCCGGCTGCGCCACCCTCTGGGCGGCGACTACACCGAGACGCCCGTCTTCTGACCCCCATGCCCCTGTTTTCCGATCCCAACGGGCCCTTAACCTGCACAAAAGCCGCTGTGGCATACCTTGCGGTCGATGGCCGAACGAGGGATCGATAGGCGCACGCTCCTGAAGGGGGGGCTGCTGGCGGGGGGAGCGCTGCTGGGCGGAGGCGCGGCGATCGCGGCGATCACGAAAGAGATCGCGGAGCCGCCGACGCTCGCGCCTCGCACCCACGGGCACGCCCGGCGGCCGCAGCCGCCGCCGGGAGCCGCCACCGCACATGCCACCCCGCCCCCGGCGGGAGTGGGAGCCCACCGGCCAACCGGCCGGCCGAACATCCTCGTGATCGTGGTGGACCAGCTGCGGGCGCCGCAGTGGTTCACGGCCTCGCCGGCGCTCGAGCGGATGCTGCCAAACATCTCGCGCCTGCGCCGCGAGGGGGTCTCCTTCGAGCGCCACTACACGGCCTCCAACGACTGCACGCCGGCGCGCTCGACGCTGCTGACGGGCCTGTACACGCACCAGACGGGGTGCATGATCACGGGCGGCAGCACGCTCGACCCGGCCTTCCCGACGTGGGGGTGGATGCTGCGCGAACACGGCTACGAGAGCTGGTGGTTCGGCAAGTGGCACCTCACGCACGGGGACAACAAGTGGAGCGTGCTGCAGGACGCGGGGTCGCTGGAACGGTATGGGTTTCAGGGTGGCACCTACCCCTCGCCGGACGGGGGCCCGGGCCAGGGGTGGCGCACGGACCCGCACATAGCCGACCAGTTCGAGCGGTGGTACGCCGAAAACGGGAGCTCTTCCCAACCGTGGTGCACGACCGTGTCGTTCGTGAACCCGCACGACATCGCGTGGTGGCACAAGTGGACCGCGCGCGTGCCGCAGGAGGCGCACCCGCCGGCGCTGGTGCGGGGACTGCCCCCCAACTACGAGACCCCGGAAATGCTCGAAGCGCACAACAAGCCATTGCTACAGCTCTCGATGCAACAGACCGCGGCGGCCTCGTTCGGGCCGGTGCCGTTCACGGGGCCGGGAGTGGTGGAAGTGTGGGAGCCGTTCCTCGACCTGTACGTGAAGCTCCAGCGCACCGTGGACGCGCACATCGGCCGGGTGCTCCGCACCCTGGAAAGCCGCCCGGAGGTGGCGGCCAACACGGTGGTGGTGTTCACCTCCGACCACGGCGAGTACGGCGCCTCGCACGGCTTGCGAGGCAAGGGCGGCGGCGCGTACGAGGAGGCGATCAGGGTGCCGCTGATCGTCAAGGACCCGCGGGGGACGCTGACCGCCGCGACCCGGCGCCCGCGCACGCAGCTAACCTCGAGCGTGGACGTGGCGCCGCTGCTGCTGAGCATCGGCAGCGGCTCGAATGCGTGGCGCCGGAAGCGCCGCTACGCGCACCTCGCGCAGCGGGCGGATCTGGCGGCGATCCTCGCCGACCCGGGCGCCAAGGGGCGTCCATACGTGCTGCACACGACCGACGAGATCGTCACCGAGTTCGCGACCGAGCCGTACGCGGCGAGCGCGCCGCTGCACGTGGTGGCGCTGCGCACGGCGAAGGCGAAGTACGCGACGTACTCCAACTGGAGCGCGAGTGGGATCGAGCCCCTGCGGGAAGGGCAGGAACGGGAGCTCTACGACTACCGCACGAAGGCGGGCCGGATGGAGCTGCACAACAGCGCGGGCCACAGCCGTATCGAGGGCCGGTTGCACAGGATGTTCAAGCGCGCGGTGCTGCACGAGCTGCGCGGCCCGCTTCCGCGCCACCTGAGCGAAGCGCACGGGTTGGGCTTCGACAACTACTTCCTGACGGCCAAGAGAGCGGCGCGCAACGCCGCGGCCGCGAGGCTGCGCCGAGTGGAACGCGAAATCGGGCTGAGCCCGCTCGGGAGGCCCCCGCTCAACTAGGGGACGGCTCGCGTGGTGGAGGTCCCAAGGGTCTGCCCATTGGCCGCGAGGGCGCGCACGGCGACCACGCCCGCAGGGGTGCTCACATGGAGGGTGGTTTCAAAGCCCTGGCGCGGCGCGGTGGCCACCGGCGCGAGGCTTTCGGCGGATGCGCCGGCGAGCACCTGCCAGGAGGCCACGCCGGTGGCGCCGTTCCAGCTCGCCTCGACATTTGCGCCGCCAGCCGCCGCCTGCACGGCGATCGCGGGCGCGGTGGTGGGCTGGGCATTCCAGGGAGCGAGGTAGGTGCGGAAGTCCTGCACGTTCTTGCCGAGCGTGCCGTCGAGCAGTACGTGACCGGAGGCGTCGAACTCGGTGAAGTTGGGCAGTCCCCCGTAGCCGAGCAGCCAGTCGCCGCCCGGCAGGCTCAGCGTGTTGCCCTGGCTGGAGGCGAGCAGCGTGTGGGCAGGGTTGACGAAGCGTTTGGCGAGCGCGACCGTGTGGCTTGCGAAGTCCGGGCGCAGCAGGAGGCCGCTCGATTCCCTCTGCTTCGGCGGGTCGGAGCCGTTGTCGAACACCGAGATCAGCCCGCCCGGTTGGAGCTCGGCGTCGTGCTGCCAGTAGAAGCGCACGCCGGGGCCGAGCTTGAAGCTGGTGTGCCCGCCGTCGCCGAGCAGCCAGTTGTAGCCGCCGGTGTGCACGTTGACGTCGTACAGCGTCCACGTGTTGCGCGCGGACAGCAGCACGTCACCGGGTGGATCGGAGCCTCCCGCTCCCGGCGAGATCGAGTTGATGTGGACGTAGTCCCAGGGGTACTCGCCCCCGGAGACGTGGTTGAGAGAGTCCTTCAGGGGGATGTGCCCGAGCGCGTGCCACTCCCACATCACGAGCCCGGTCTTGACGTCGATCTCCTCGACCACGGAGTCGGTGAGGATCCCGTGGGAGGAGCCGTGTACGGAGGCGAGGCTCATGTGGATCGGGTCGAAGGCGTCGATCCAGGCGGTGCCCTGGGGGGTGAGCAGGATCTCGTGCAGGTCGGCGTGGTAGCCGTTGCCGCCGCGGACCGCCGCGAGCTGGTGGTAGGAGCTGTCGTAGATCACGTCTTCGCCGACGCCGAACCCCACGCGCAGGATGCGGCCCTGCCACCAGGTGAGCACAGGGTGGCCTGCGTAGGTCTGGACCTGGAGGTTGGTGGCCGACTCGCCGCGGGGCAGCGGGTGGAACCACACCAGCGCGCCGTTCTGTTCGGCGATCATCGGCCCCGGGGAGCCGAGACCCTGGTAGGGAGCGAGGAACAGGTACCCGCTCGCGGCGGGGGGCGCGGGCAGCCCGTCCTTCGGCGCCGTGATCGTGACAGTGGAGGGCGTGACTTCGGGGGCCGAGAGGTAGTGCTGCACGGCGTGGGGGTCGCCGGGGTTGCGCGGGAACTGCTCCTGGCTGACGGCGGCCTGATGGGCGACGGTGAAGGTGGTGGCGACCGCTTGGTCCGGAGCTCCTGCGCCCGTGCTGGTGAGCGCGTGGACGGTGACGCGCTCCCCGGGGACGAACGGCTTGGCGGGCAGGAAGCTCTCGCCGGTCCCGGTCGAGAAGGCCTGCAGGCGACCTGTGTGCACGCCGCTGCGGGAGCCCACGACGCGCACGTTCGCGACCTGCGTGCCCGCACCGCCGAGAAAGCTGATCTGGGTGGCGGGGGAGGCGTCGGGGGTCCCCGGCAGCGGGGAGACGGTGACCGCGTTAGCGGCCGCGGCGGCCACGGCGGCCGGGTCCCCCAGCGCGGCGGCGGCCGAGGATGGATCGCTCCCCCCGCAGGAGCTGAGTGCCACGGCGAGCAGGGCTGCGGCGAGCCCCACGATGAGACTGGTTCTTTGCATACGCCTCCGCGAACCCTAACATCGGCCTAACACTGCCGATGCCTCCGCAAGCCCGGCTGCCCGTCGGTTAAGCTGAAGGCTTCGGGCGCGGGGCACCGAAACTCGTAGGTGTGCGGCCTGTCTAAAGCTAGGATCCGCAGCCGATCGGCAGGGCGTCAAATGGAGGATCGGATGAGCCACCCACCGCGGCGGTCAGAGACATAGTGAGCGAGCAGCGCCGCCCCCTGGGCCACACCGAGGGATCCTGGACGCCCATCCGCGTCGTCGGACGCAGGGCGTCTCCCCATCGGTGGCTGCGCCGCTCGCGTGTACCGCAGCCCGCCGGGGACGAGCGGGCGCCCAGGCACCACCACCATCGGTGGCTGCGCCGCGCTCTGGTGCTGGGGGGGATGCTCGTGTTCATGGCGAGCGGTGGCGCGCTCGCGGTCGGCGGCAAGCGCATCATGTCCGAGGAGGCCGCGTTTCGCGGGCCGCCCGCGACCGGATGCGTGCCCGCGACGCTGAACCGCAGCGACGTGCTGCCCGGCACGAAACTGGAGGTCTCGCCGCTGCCGGACTCCCTGGACGCCTCGTCGTACACCCAGATCAGCCTGCTCGGCGTCCCCCGCTCGCAGCTCGCCCAGGTGAGCGTGAGCGGGTCGAGCACCGGCGGGCACTCCGGTCGCGTGGTCGCCTACTCCCAGGGCGACGGCGCGAGCTTCCTGCCATCCAGGCCGTTCCGTGCCGGGGAGACGGTCACCGTGCGGGGCAAGCTGCTCGCCGGCAAGCGCTGGCAGCCGTTCGCGTTCCACTTCACGATCGCCACGCCAGACGTCCTCAAACACGAACCCCCGGGCAGGGAGTCCGAAGGGAAGCCCCCCGAGGTGCAGCACTACCGCTCGGCGCCGAGCCTGAACTCCCCCTCGATCCAGGTCACCACCGGCGCCGGGGCGAGCCCCGCGGAAGACGTGTTCGCCACCCCCTACTCCGGCCCGGGTGGGGACGGACCGATGATCTTCGACGACACCGGTCAGCTGGTGTGGTTCGATCCGCTGCCCCGCGGGATCTACTCGACCAACCTGCAGGTGCAGTCCGACAACGGCCAGCCGGTGCTGACGTGGTGGCAGGGGTACATCCTCAAGCAGGGCTTCGGCGAAGGGGAAGAGATGGTCGCCAACCACTCCTACCAGCTGATCGCGCACATCCGGGCGGGCAACGGCTTCAAAGCGGACCTCCACGACTTCCACCTGACCGCCAACGACACGGCGCTGCTGACCGTGTTCCACCCGATCCACTGCAACCTCACTGGCATCGGGGGACCGCAAGACGGGGCGGTCACCGACAGCATCTTTCAGGAACTGGACCTGCGCACGGGGCTCGTGCGGCGCGAGTGGCACAGCCTCGACCACGTGGCGCTCAGCGACTCCTACTCCTCGCCGTACGGCAGCAACGCGGAATGGCCCTTCGACTTCTTCCACATCAACTCGCTCGACCAGGAGCCCGGCGGCAACATGCTGATCTCCGCGCGCAACACCTGGACGCTGTACGAGCTCGACGAACAGACCGGGCAGGTGATCGCGCGCGCGGGCGGCAAGCACAGCACGATCAAGATGGGCTCGGGTACGCTGACCGCCTTCCAGCACGACGCCACCCTGCTGCCCAACGGCCTGATCTCCGTCTTCGACAACGGTGGGGTGCCGACGGTCCACCCGCAGTCGCGCGGGATCCTGGTGGCGCTCAACCAGAGCGCGGGCACCGAGACGCTCGTGGCGCAGTTCGAGCACCCCGGCGCGCTGAAAGCGGGCAGCCAGGGCGACGTGCAGTCGCTGGCGAGCGGCAACCTCTTCATCGGCTGGGGGGCGGAACCGTGGTTCTCGGAATTCGGCTCCTCCGGCCAGCTGCTTTTCGACGCGCGGATGCCGCCGGGCGACCAGTCCTACCGCGCCTACCGCTTCCCCTGGACTGGGATGCCCGCCGGCGCCCCGGCGATCGCGGCGAGCGCGAGCTCCTCCTCGAGCCCGGTGACGGTCTACGCGAGCTGGAACGGGGCCACCACGGTGTCGGCGTGGAGGGTGCTCGCGGGACCCTCCACCCACCAGCTCGCGCCCGTGGCGAGCGCCGCGCGCGGCGGCTTCGAGACGGCGATTGCCGCCCCGGGGGCCGAGGCCTACGTGCAAGTCCAAGCATTGAGCGCCTCCGGTGCGGTGCTGGGGACTTCGCCCGCCATTAAAGGGTGAGCGCCGCGGAGCTAGCGGCGCTGGCGGGGGAGATCGAAGGCTGCCGGCGCTGCCCGCGCCTGGTGGCGTGGCGCGAGCAGGTGGCGCGCGAGCGCCGCGCCGCGTTTGCGCAGGAGCGCTACGCGGCTCATCCTGTTGCGGGCTTCGGGGACCCCGGCGCGCGGGTGCTGGTCCTGGGGCTGGCCCCCGCGGCACACGGGGGCAACCGCACGGGGCGGATCTTCACCGGCGATCGCTCCGGGGACTTTCTGTTCGCGGCGCTGTGGCGCGCGGGCTTCGCTAACCAGCCGACCTCCACGCACCGTGGGGACGGCTTGCGCGTGGACGATGCGTGGATCACCGCCGCAGTACGCTGCGCACCGCCTGCCAACCGCCCCACCGGCGGCGAGCGCGACGAGTGTCTGCCGTGGAGCGTGCGCGAGCTGGAGCTGCTCCCCCGGATCCGTGTGGCGCTCTGCCTGGGGGCGTTCGCGTGGGACGCCGCCCTCCGGCTGCGCGCGGCCGCCTCCGGGGTGCAGCCCCCCCGTCCGCGGCCGCGCTTTGGCCATGGGGCGGAGCACCCTGGGGAGCCCTTCTCGCTGCTCGGCTGCTTTCACCCCAGCCAGCAGAACACGTTCACTGGCAGATTGACCGAGCCGATGATCGACACGGTTCTGCTACGCGCACGGGAGCTCGCCGGGATCGCCCGTCACCCCGCTGGAACCTGAGCGCAGATCGCCGCGGCCGGCCCTGCTCCCCACTCTTTTCACAAGTGAAAAGTCGGGGTTGCTATTCGGTCACGGTAACGGTATCTTACTGACCGTGAGATCGCTGCGTCCCGCCCTGCTGGGCTCCCTGCTCGCGTGTGTGCTGCTCGCCGGCTCCAGCGTCGCGGCGAATGCCTCCACGACGTACGACGAGCGTGGGGAATGGTCCTACGTCGTCACGTGCTCGTGCGAATTTTTGACTGGAGGTCATAGTGCGCCGGGCACCGTGATCATCTCGAGCATGTCACTCGCCAGCGGTGACTTCTCGGGCAAAGGCAACTTTGCCAATGTCGCACCCGCGACTATTTCCGGCAAAGTCACGGAAAGCGAACTATCGATGGTCCTCGAACTTCCGTACCCAGGCGGCGGGACGGCCACCTTTACGGGGGAAGGGTCAGTCGAAGCGAATGGCAGTGAAATGTCGGCGTCTGGGTCCTGGACCTCTCCCGGCATAAGTGGAACCGGTACCTACAAGGCCAAAAGGATCCGCACGTACACGGAAATAGAAGAAGAAGAACTGAAAAAGAAAGAAAAAGTAGAACGGGAAGCCAAAGAAAGAGCCGAACGGGAAGCGAAAGAAGCCCAAGAAGCCAAAGAAAAGCAAGAAGCCAAAGAAGCTCTCGAAGCGAAGCAGGCCAAAGAAGCCCTGGAAGCGAAGCAGGCCAAAGAAAAGTCCGAAAAAGAAGCAAAGGCGGCTCAAGAAGCAAAAGAAAAAACCGAAAAAGAAAAAGCCGAAGGGGAAGCGAACGCTCGCGCAGCCCAGGCTGCCAAAGAAGCCAAGGAACGGGAAGAACGCGAAAAAAGCAGCCAGGCCGGTCAACCTGCCGGGCTGACCGGCAAGACGGCCACGGTCGGCGGCTCCGGGCTCCTCTCGCTCGGACTGTCCAACCCCAACGACTACTCGATCTCTGGGGAGGTCACGTTGACCATGGCCTCCGCCGGGAAGGCGAGCCGCGGCTCGGCCAAGGGGAAGGCAGCCATCCTCGCCAGCGCCTCCTACACCGTCCCCTCCCACGGCACCGCCGCGGTGAAGCTCAAGCTCTCCAAGAGCGGGCTCGCCGTGCTCAGGCGTCACAAGGCGCTGCACGTCGTGGTCAAGGTCACCACTAGCGCCAGCGGCCAGGCGACGACCGTCAAGACCTACGACATCACGCTGAAGGTCTCGTCTCACAAGCACCACTGAGGCGCGCTCGCCGGGGTGCCCGTGACCCCCGGCGGCGGGTGGGCGGTGGCGCAGAAGGGCGCGAGGACGCGGGGCACGATGCCCCGCGCGCACCGGCCCCTGTGGGACCCACCACTCACGTGGATGATCCCCAGGCAAACCCCTGACGTCCACCGGGACCGCCCTCGGCTCCGCCGGCGCTAGCCTCGGCGGGATGCACGTCGGCCTCAACCTGATCTACCTCGTCCCGGGCGAGACCGGCGGCATGGAGGTCGTCGCGCGCGAGCTGATCCCCGAGCTGCTCGCCGCCGCTCCGCAGATGCGCTTCACGGCCTTCGTCAACCGCGAGGCGGCCGCGGCCGCCGACGGTCCCTGGGGCGAGCTGCTGCCGGCGGTGACGGTGCCGGTCAACGCCCGCCGCCGCGAGCAGTGGGTGCTGGGCGAGCAGGCCTTGCTGCCGGTCCTGGCGGCGCGGGCGCGCGTGGACCTCGTGCACTCGCTCGCCTCCACCGCGCCCGCATGGGGGCCCTTCCGGCGGGTCGTGACCGTCCACGACCTGATCTACGCGCGCTTTCCCGAGGCGCACTCCGGCCTGCGCGACCGCGGGATGCGGGTGCTGGTGCCGCTCGGGGTGCGCCGCTCGGCGCGCGTGATCGCCGACTCCCACAGCACGCGCCGCGACCTGATCGAGCTGCTTGGCACCCCGCCGCAGCGCATCGACGTCGCGCCGTTGGGCCTCGGAACGGTGCAGCGCGACCGGCCGCTCGGAGAGGCGCCGACGCGCGCGCGCTTCGAGCTGGGCGCTCGCCGCGTGGTCCTCAGCCTCTCGGCCAAGCGCCCCCACAAGAACCTGCTCGCGCTGATCGGCGCCCTGGGGCGCATCCCCGCCGACCGGCGGCCGCTGTTGGTGCTGCCCGGCTACCCCACCTGGCACGAGACCGAGCTGCGTGCGCGGGCCGCGGCGCTCGGGGTGTCGGGGGACGTGCGCTTCGAGGAGTGGGTGAGCGCGGAGGAGCTCGAGGGTCTGTGGGCGCTCGCGGACGCGTTCGTCTTCCCCTCGCTGTACGAGGGGTTCGGGCTGCCGGTGCTCGAGGCGATGGCGCGCGGCGTGCCCGTCGCCTGCGCGGATGCCTCCTCGCTGCCGGAGGTCGCGGGCGACGCGGCGCTGCTATTCGATCCTCGCGCCGAGACCGAGATCGCCGCTGCGCTCGAACGGCTGCTCGAGGATCCCGCGCTCGCCTCCGAGCTCCGTGCGAAGGGCCTGGCGCGTGCGCGCGAGTTCACCTGGGAACGCACCGCACGCCTCACGCTCGACTCCTACGCGCGGGCGCTGGCTCCTTCAGGCCTCCCATAGCTCGCCAGCAGCGGCGCGCCACTCCTCACGGATCCGCGCATATGCCAAGCAACGCTGGCATACCAAAACACCGGCATATATCAACAGGCTTGTATATGCGGCGACACTGGCATATGCCGCCAGGCTGGTATGCAGCCACACTGGCATATACCGCACGCCGGTATGTGCTGCGGATGCTGGTATATGCCGACCGCTGAGCCACGATCTACGTGGCCGTGTAGCTCGCCAGCACCGCGCGCAGCGAGGACTCGAGGGAGAGCCGCTGCGCGTTCTCGGCGAACCACTGCGCCGTGCTCTGGCGCAGCGCCATCCCCGCCTCGTGCACCCGCACGATCGCCTCCGCCACCACCTCGGGCTCCGCGCTCGCCGCGATCGTCCCGTTGACGCCCTCCTGCACCATCTCCACCGCGGCGTTGTCCTCCCCCGCCACCACCACGCTCGGGGTGGCGTGCGCGGAGGCCTCCACCACCACCATCCCGTACCCCTCCCGCCGGGAGGTGGAGAGCATGCACTCCGCGCGCGTCAGCGCCGCGTCGATCACGGACGCCTCCACGAAGCCCGGGGCGCTCGCGATCCCCTGCACGCCGTGCTCGACGATCGCGCGCTGCAGCGCCTCGCGCTCCGGGCCGTCGCCGTAGAACTCCCCTCGCAGCGCCCCTCCCGCGATGCGCCGCGCCGCGAGCGCGAACGCCGCGACCGCGAGCGGCGCCCGCTTCTCTGGGATCAGCCGTCCCGCGAACACCACCAGTGGCTCCGCCGCCCGCGGCGTCGGGGTCTGCAGCGTGCCCGCGTACTCGCCCTCCAGCACGGTCGGCTCGCCGCGCAGGCCCTCCGCGCGCAGGCGGCGCGCGTGCAGCCGCGAGAAGCAGAACGCCCGCTGGGGCAGCCTCGCGCACACCAGCTGCACCGCGTAGCCCACCGCGCCCCCGGCCCGGCCCAGGTATTCGCGCCAGTACGCCCTGCTCCACACCTCGTGCCAGTCCACCACCAGCCCATACCCTCCAAGCGGCCGCACGAGCGCGGCCGCCAGCAGCGAGAAGTAGGGGAACGAGCAGGTGTGCACCATCTCGTAGCGGTGGCCGTGGCGCAGCAGGTGCCACAGCACCCCCATCCCGAACACCAGCGGCGGCGCGATCCGCCGCCGGCCGCTCTCGGTGTACAGCGCCATGTGCGGCCCCGCCGTGACGACGCGCACGCGCGGGTCGACGTCGGGCCGTGCCCCCCGCTCCCACTGGCGCAGCGTCAGGTAGGTGACCTCGTGTCCCTCCTGCGCCAGGCGCTCCGCCAGGTTGCGGTACCACCGCTCGGCGCCCCCCACCGTGTAGGGGAAGAGGCAGTCGTATACGAGACATATGCGCATTGGCCGGGAGACTGTCATACGCTGCGGTAGCATTTGCAACCGGTCGCGCGCCTTTCCGCCCCCCCGCGCGTTATAACCGCTTGACTCGTTGCTCTCGCCCACTCCTCAGGGCGGGCGGGTCTCAACCATGAGCACACTCGAGCAGACACGCCCCATCCTCCCGGCGGGTGATCCGCATCCCGCCCACCCCGGATCGCAGACCGGCCGCCGCGCGCCGCTGGTCTCGGTGGTGATCCCCTGCCTCAACGAGGCCGAGAACATCGAGCGCTGCGTGCGCGCCGCGTGCGAGGTGCTGGAGCGCACGGGCACTGACGGCGAGGTGATCGTCGTCGACAACGGCTCCGAGGACGGCTCCGCCGCGCTCGCGCTCGACGCCGGCGCGCGCGTGGTGCACGAGCCGCGGCGCGGCTACGGCTCCGCCTACCTCGCCGGCTTCGCCGCGGCGCGCGGGGGCTACATCGTGATGGCCGACGCCGACCTGACCTACGACTTCAACGAGATCCCGCGCTTCGTCATGGCCCTAGAGGAGGGGGCGGAGCTCGTGATGGGCGACCGCATGGACAACATCCACCCCGGCGCGATGCCCTGGCTGCACCGCTACGTCGGCAACCCGATCCTCACTGGCCTGCTCAACGCGCTCTTCGACACCGGCGTCAAGGACGCCCACTGCGGGATGCGCGCCCTGCGCCGCGAGGTGCTCCCGCGCCTGGACCTGCGCACCACCGGCATGGAGTTCGCCTCCGAGATGGTGATTCGCGCCGCCAAGGTCAACCTGCGGATCACGGAGTTTCCGATCGAGTACCACCCCCGCGGCGGGGAGAGCAAGCTTGCGAGCTTCCGCGACGGCTGGCGCCACCTGCGCTTCCTGCTCGTGCACTCCCCCACCCACCTGTTCATTGTGCCCGGGGCGCTGCTCGCGGGCCTCGGCACGCTGATCGTCGCGCTCGTCGTCGGCGGCCTCGACGTGCTCGGGCGCTCGTGGGGCATCCACGCCCTGATCGGCGGGGCGCTGCTGATGGTCGTCGGCACCCAAGTGCTCGCGCTCGGCCTCTGCGCGCACGCCTACGGCACCTACTTCATGGGCGAGCGCGACCCCTGGTTCGACCGGATGCGCGCCCGCTTTCGCCTCGAGCACGGCCTGCTGCTCGGCGGCGCCTTCGTGCTCGTCGGCGCGGCGATCGGCGCGTGGATCGTCGCGACCTGGATCTCCCACGGCTTCGGCTCGCTCGCCGACGAACACCTCGCGGTGATCGCCGCGACGCTCCTGATCGTCGGGATCCAAATCTTCTTCTCGTCGTTCCTGCTGTCGATTCTCGGACTGCGGCGCGACTGAGGCCCCGCCAGGTGCGACTCGAGCGGTCGAGGGTCGAGCGGGACGAGATCGAGGAGACCCACCCGCCCGTCGTGGCGCCTGACGCCGCGCGCGCACGCCCGAGCACCTCGCCGCGAGGGCGAGCGGTGCTCCGGGTGGCGCTGGCGGCCGTCTTCGCCGGGGACCGCCGCGTGTGGCGCGCCGCCGGGATCTGCGCGGTGCCGCTCGCGCTGGCGATCTGCGCCTACTGCGTGGTCCCCCGCGCCTACTTCACCGGCACCGACAACGTCGAGGCTTACACCTACGTGGCGCCGGCGCCGGCGGGCGCGCGCGTGTGCGTGCCCGGCCTGCGGATCCCCGCTGGCACCGCCCGCCTGCGCGTGCAACTGGTCTCGCGCACCCGCGAGCGCCCGGCCCTGCGCATGACCCTGCGCGAGGGCGCCTCCGTGCTCGCGAGCGCTCTGGGCCCCGTGCGGGTGCCGCCCGACCGCATCAGCGCGGCGACCTTCTCGATGCCCGCGCTCGCCTCCCGGCCGGCATCTGCGGGCGCCTCGTTGTGTCTCACCGCCGCTGACCTCGTCAACTGGGGCGGGACCCCGCTGCCGCAGGCCCCCCCTCAGCCGCCGACCCTGCAGGGCCGTCCGCTTCCGGCCCGGATCGCGCTCTGGTACCTGCCGTCCGCGGGCGCCCGCAGCAGCTACCTGGCGCGGGCGGGGGCGATCCTGCGCCGGGCCTCGCTGTTCCGGGCGGGCATTGTGGGCCCGTGGCTGTACGTGCTGCTGCTGCTGGGCTTGCTCCCGGCGCTGGCCTTAGCATCGATCCGCTGCCTGGCGCTGGCGAGCGGGCGTGACTCGGCATCGAGTACGAGGCGGTTCGCGGGATGGCTGTTTGCGATCGCCGCGCTCAACTTCGCCTGCTGGGCGCTCATCACCCCGTCCTTCCAGGCGCCCGACGAGGTCGACCACTTCGCCTACACCCAATCCCTGGTCGAACGCGGGGCAGCGCCCTCGCGCAACGTCGCCTCGCCGCTGCCGCGCTGGTCGAGCGCCGAGAACCTGGCGCTCGAAGACATGAGCTTCTTCACCGACCACCAGGTCGGCGACACGAAGCTGCCGTGGACCACGCTCCAAGAACGCCACTACCTGGCGCAGGTGGCGGCGCTCCATCCCCGCTCCGGCGACGGCGGCGGCAACGAGACGGCGGCGACCCACGGCCCGATCTACTACGCGGCGCTGGCCCCGGCTTACATCGCCGCGAGCTCCTCGCCGTTCGCGCAGCTGACCCTGATGCGCCTCGCCTCGGCCCTGATCGGCGCGCTCACCGTGCTCTTCACCTTCCTGCTGGCGCGCGAGCTGGCGCCCGGACGGCCGTGGCTGGCCGTGCTGGCGGCGCTGCTGGTCGCCTACGAGCCGATGTACGGGTTCATCTCCGGCGCGGTCAACAACGACGTCGGCGTGAACGCTGGAGCGGCGGCGCTCGAGCTGCTGCTGATCCGCGCGCTGCGCCGCGGCGTGACGCTGCCGTGGGGTGCGCTCACCGGCGGGCTGCTGCTGCTGCTGCCGGTCGTCAAGGGCACCGCCTACTCGCTGTACCCCGTCGCCGGGATCGCCTTCGTAGCTGCGCTGTGGCGCCACCACCGTCGCTCCGATATCCCAGGTTGGGCGGGCGTGGTGCTCGGAGCCGCCGTGGTGCGGGCGCTCTCCACGCACGTAACGAGCATCTTCGAACCCTCCCAGGGCAACACGCCGGGAGTGGGCGCGACTGTGGGCGTCGCCGGCGGTGCCCTGGCGCACCCCTTGGGCTACCTCGCCTACCTGTGGGAGGTGTTCCTGCCACGACTGTCCTTCATGGCGCCTCACTTCGAGGGGGTGGGCTGGCCGGCCTTCGCGATCTTCGTGAAGCGCGGGTGGGGCGCCTTCGGGTGGTACGACGTGCTCTTCGCACGCTGGGTGTACCTCGCGATCCTGGCCGCGATGCTCCTCGTCCCCCTGCTCGGCATCCTCGCCGCCCGCATGGAGTGGCCGTTCGTGCGGCGCAACCTGCTGGAGGCCGCGATCCTGCTGCTTGTGCCGATCGCGGTGGTGGCGGGCTTCGAGGCCGCGTTCTACACCACCGGAGCGCGCCCCTTCATCCCCGAATTCGGACGCTACGCCTTCCCCGCGATCGCGCCGCTCGCGGTGCTGACGGTGGCCTCGCTGCACGGTCTCGGACGCCGCTTCGCGCTGCTTGCGGGCAGCGGGCTGCTCGTCGGAATGCTCGCCCTCTCCTTCGCTGCCCAACTGCTCACGCTGACCGCCTTCTATGCGTGAGCGCCTGCCATGGCGCGGGCGTGCCGATCGCTCGCGTTCCCGCTCTGAGGGCGAGGTGACCGTCGCGATCCCCGTGCGCGACGGCGGGAAGCTCCTCGCCGGAACGCTGCGGGCGCTCGCCCGTCAGACCGTCGCGCACGAGCTGCTCGTCTGCGACTCCGGCTCGCGCGACGGCTCCGTGGCGCTGGCACGCGCGCACGGAGCGCGGGTGCTGGAGATCGAGCCCGGGGAGTTCGGCCACGGCGCCACCCGCAACCTGCTCGTGCGCGAGGCGCGCGGCGTGCACGTGGCGCTGCTCACCCAGGACTCGGAGCCCGCCGACGAGCGGTGGCTCGAGAGCTTGCTCGGAGGCTTCGAGCTGGCAGGGGACGTGGGGATCGTCTACGGCCCCTACCGCCCGCGCCCGCGGGCTTCGCCGGCTGTGCGCAGGGAGCTGGAGCGATGGTTCGAGTCGCTCTCCCCAGATGGCGCCCCACGCGTGGAGCGCTTGGAGGAGCAGGAGCTGGCGCTGCGCGCCCGGGAGCTCTTGCGAGGGCACGACTGGGAGTTGGTCGGACGGCGCGGCTTCTTCACCGACGCCAACGCCTGCGTCGCGCGCGGGGCCTGGGAGCGCGTGCCCTTCCGCGAGGTCGCCTACGCCGAGGACCGCCTGCTGGCGCTCGACATGCTGCGGGCGGGCTACGCCAAGACGTACGTGCCGGGCGCCGCCGTGCTGCACTCCCACGACTACACCGCGCTCGAGCACCTGCGCCGCTGCTTCGACGAGTGGCGGGGCCTGCGCGAGGTGTACGGCTGGCGCGAGCCGGCGAGTCCACGACGGCTGGTGAGAGCGCTGCGCGGTGAGCTCGGCTGCGCGCGCCGCGAGCTGATCCTCGCCGGCGTGCCTGCGAGCCGGCGACGAGCGGCGCTGGTGGGTGTGAGCTACCACCACGGGGTGCGCCTGGCCGGCGCCCTGCTCGGCTCGCGCGCCGACGCGCTCCCGCCGCGGGTGCGGCGCGGGCTGTCGCTCGAGCGCCGTGCCGGTTTCTCGCCGCTGGACCTCAACGAGTGACGCCGACCCGCAGGCCGGCCGGTGGCGGACCGGTCGCCCGGTACCCGTAGATTTCAGGTCTGCGACCCGGGCAGATGAACGTGTACTGCGAGAACAGCTTGCCGAACGGGTCGCCGAGCTCGGCGTAGATGCCGATGCCATCGCTCAGCCGCTGGCAGGGCGGCGGATCCCCCGGCTGAGGTGTGTGGGCTGCCAGAAAGACGTCCTGGGGTCGCAGAGCGGCCGGGTTGACCGGGTTGAACAGCCCGGCTTCGGCGGTCATCACCGACAGCCCGATGACGTTGAAGTCGATGGGGTTCGCACAGCAGAACGTGACCGCGGTCACGCCGTCGCGCCGCAGGCCGCGCAGCAGGGCGGGCACGTTGCCGTCGTCGCTTTCCGGCGCTCCGCGCAGCCAGCCCATCGTCGAGTACAGCGTGACGTAGCGCTCCTCCAGCGGGCTCTGCTCGGAGGCGGGGACGGCGCCCGGGAGCGCGACGCGCAGCACGTACGTGCCCCCCAACCCGAACGCGACGCCGGCGAAGCTCGCCGCCACGGCGGTCAGCAGCGCCACGGTAGCCCAGCGCCGCCAGCGCCCGCGCAGCTCGGCGATCCACGCGGTGGAGAGGACCGCCACGTACACGAGCGCGGGCAGGTCGTAGCGGGGGTCTTTGTGCGTGAGCCACGTCATCCCCGCCCACGCGACGAAGGCGCCGCCGAGCAGCTCGGGGTAGATGTTCTCCGGGGAGCGGTCGCGGACGCAGCGGCGGACCGCGGCGGCGATGCCGACGAGGAACAGCGCGAGCAGGGGCGCGAGCAGCTGGATGTTGGCCGCGTCCCAGAAGTACCAGGTGAGGTTCTTGAGCGAGAACAGCGTTGGGTACGTGCCGCCGAGGGGATTCGGCTCGGCCACGTTGGCCTGGGAGGTGTGCGCGATCACGAGCTGGTTCAGCTGCCCTCGGTGGTAGAAGTACCAGGGGGCTCCCACGACCGCCAGGGCGAGGGCGTAGGCGAGCAGCCCGCGCCAGTGTCGCCAGCCGCCGCGTGCGACCACGACGGCCAGCAGGCCGGCCACGAAGATCGGGGTGGTCTCCTTGGTCAGCATCGCCAGCCCGGTGGCCGCGCCGGCCAGCCCGGCCATCGGCCAACGCTCGAAGCGCCGCGAGGCGAGGATCGCCCACACGCTCACGGCGACGAGCGCCGCCTGGATAGGGTCGACGTACGCCTCGTGCGCCTCGGACACGATCATCGGGGTCCCCAGGGCGAACACCACCGCCAGCAGCCCCGCGCGCCGGCTGGACACGAGCCGCCCGACGCCGAAGCACGCCAGCGCGAGCCCGGGGACGAACACGAGGTTCAGGGCCAGGATCACCGCGGCGATCCGGTGGCCGCCGACGAACACGCCGAGCGCGCCGACGAGATGCGCAAGCGGCGGGTAGGTGTTGAATTCGGTGAACGGCGCCGTCAGGGAGCCGCGCGCGAGCGCGTCGTGCACGACGAAGGAGTCGATCGTGTGCTGCGCGCTGTC
>JBOGYA010000011.1:0-23451 GCA_050696515.1 Solirubrobacteraceae bacterium | reverse complement strand
CCGCAAGACCTCCACCGCCGCAGGATCGCCGGTCCGTGCGAGGCCCTCCAGGCGCTCGCGTAGTACGCAGCGAGCGCAGCGGCCGTCGGTGTGGTTCTTCTCTTCGGCGCCGCAACCGCGGCAGGTCTGCCGAACGCGCTCACCGGCGCAGCGCTCGCATACCCCTGGCGCTGCCGCCGAGGGGCGCGCCAGTCGCTCGCAGGCAGAGCACGCGATCTTCGATTGCAGCCTGCGCTGCCGGCAGCCCGAGCACTCCGGGCCGGCGCCGGTACGCGCCGCGACGATCGCCAGCGTGCCGCAGAACGCGCACGGCTCCCGGCGAGAAGGCTGCCTGCGCGAGCAGGAGAGGCAGATCGGGTGCTCGGTTCGGGTGTGATGGCACGGCCGGGTTCGCTCGCAGACCGAGCAGAGCGCGACCGGGGGTTTCCAAGTGGAGCCCTTGCTCCGGCACGTGTTGCAGATCGGGGCCGCGGTCTTCGCGCCCCGGCAGCGACGCTCCCGGCCACACACAGAACAGACAGCGATCGGCTCGATGTAGGGCGCGCACTTGCGCGTCACCGCTGCCCGCCGGCGGGGCGGATGCGGGCGCGCTTGGGCTTCAGATCGCCCACCCCCTTGGAGCCTTCCGCCCGAGCGCGCGACGCGGCCCTCGCCGGCCTCATGACGGGCTTGATCAGATCGTTGGGAGTGCAGTCGAGGATCCGGCAGAGAACCATCAGCGTGTGCAGGTTCAACCGCTCCGGCTTGCCCGTGAAGATCCGCCAGACCTGCGACTCCGAGAGGATGACCCCGTGCTCGGCGAGCAGCGGAGCGAGCTCCGCGTAGCTGTGAACACCATGCTCAGCCAGCAACGGCCTGAGCATCCACTCGTAGTCGATCTCGCTCTCGCTCATCCCCGCAGCTCGCTGCCGAGCGCTCCGCCGAGCTGCCCGCGCAACGCCCGGCTCATCGCCTCGTTCTTGTAATCCCCGCTGACACCGGTATAGAGCGCCGTCGTCGAAGCGAAGCGATGCCCGACCTGCATCCGCACGAACAACTCATCCCAACCATCCTCGATCAGATGCGTCACGTAGCCGTGACGCAACGCGTGCGCCGTCAGCTCGCCCGGCAGACCGAGCTCGTCGCGATACTCCGCGAAACGCTCGCTGACCTGTTCGCTTCCCATCCGCACCCCCGCTCCGTCAACCACACCGCGGGATGCCCCTCAAGCCCATAGAGCGGACGAACCTCCTCGATGTACTGCTCGATCACCTCGACCGACCAGTCGAAGACGCTCAGCACGTTACGCCGCCTCGGCGCACTGCCCCGCGACGCCTTCCCATAACGCACACTCAACGTCCCGTAGGCGCCAAACGACGCACGATGCGCGTTGCGACCAAAGTCGCTCACGTCAAGCCGCACGGCCTCTTGGCGGCGCAACCCCCACGCGTAGATCGTCTTGAACAGCGCCGCGTCGCGGAACGCCGCCAGCGTCCCCTTGCGCTTGCGTGCCCGACGGTCTGAGACCCGCGCGTCGCAGTAGTCAAAGAACACCACCAGCTCCTCACGCGTCAACGGCCGCCGACCCGGCCGCCCCTCGTACTCGACAACATGACGGATCACGTTGCGCTCATCGAGAACCTGCACCGGACGAGCCCCGAACTCCGCCTCACAGATCGCCGCCCACGGATAACGCTCATCCGTGAGGTACCCAAGAAACCCCCCGCAACGTCGCCTGATAGTGGCGCAGCGTCGAGACCGCCCGCCGCTTCGGAGGCGAACCCAGATCCTCAAGCCACTCATCGACATGGATCGCCCGCCACTCCCACGGCCACAACCCCACCTCCACACGAAAACGCCTCACCATCGCAGCGCTCCCGCGCTTCGTCGCCTCAGCCAGATGACGCGCCGACTGCTGCCGCGCCCAGCCCACCAGCGCAGCCTCGAACACCGCCTCGCCCATCCGCAGAGGCCGCACGCCCTCCCCGAACACCAACGCCAGCGCAGCCTCCACCCGACCGCTCTCAACAGCCCCGGCCGCCCCCAACGACTCCCACGCCTCCCCTTGCATTAGACGCAACCATACTCGCATCCGATGCAAGGCGCAGTCTGCGTTAGGATGTATGTATGAAGCGCACGACGATCATGCTGCCCGAGGAGGTCGATGTGCGGTTGCGGCTGGAGGCGCGTCGGCGCGGTACGTCGGTCGCCGAGGTCGCTCGTGAGGCGATCGAGAAGCAGCTGCCGGCCCAGCCGGATGGGCGGTTGAGCTTCTTCGCGGTCGGGGATGGCTCCCCGCGGGATGCTTCTGAGCGGGTCGATGAGCTGGTCGGCAAGAGCGTGGCTCGTCGTCGGGGCGGGCGCCGGTAGTGCTGATCGTGGACGCCGGGCCGCTGTATGCGGCGGCGGCCAAGCGCGACAAGCACCACGAGCGCGCCGTCGCGTTGCTCTCCAGCAGCCCGCGGCCCCTGCTCGTCCCCGCGCTCGTGGTGACAGAGGTTGCGTATCTGCTCGCCGACCGGATCGGCGCTCACGCCGAGCTTGCGTTTGGTCGTGCGCTCGCGGACGGCGAGCTTGTGGTCGAGCCGGTGGCCGACTCGGACTGGTCTCGTATCTACGAGCTGATGGCGCAGTATCTCGACCTGCCGCTGGGGATGGTCGACGCTTCGGTGATCGCGCTGGCCGAGCGGCGTAAGGTGGACGTGATCGCCACGCTCGACCAGCGGCATTTCAGCGTCGTGCGGCCACGCCACATCGAAGCGTTCAGGCTGGTTCCCTAGCCACAGCAGCCCCGCCGGCTGCTCCCCTACTCGCCGGCCCACTCGGGCGGCGTGGCTCCAGGCTTCCACTCCTTGGTAGCGCCACCGCCCTGCTGGCGCAGGAGCTGTGAGTAGTCGGCGAGCTGGTGCTGAAAGGCGAGCTCCTCGCGCGGGTCCTGCCCGCCGTCGTCCAGTTCGGCTCGCCATACTGCCAGCGCGCACAGGGTCTCGGTGGTCGCGTCGCTCGTCCACCATTTGTCCTTGAGCGCTTGCAGCTGGCCGGGGTAGCGGCCGTATAGGGCGACGATCGCGCCCCACATCTGCCGGCGCCATTCGCTGCCTCGCGGGCGGAGCGGAAGACGGGGCGCGAGGCGACGGCGACGATCCTGCCGTCCTCGCGGATCGCGCTGGTGATGACTACGTGGCTGTGCAGCTGCGGGTCGGACGCGTCGCCCTCGAGCACGCCGCGGGAGGTCGTGTGCCGGGCTCAAGAGCGCGCCTTGCCCGCACGGCTGTCGGATGCACGCGCCAACCCGCTCGCTGCTGGTGCGCAGGGCCGCAGCTATCCGGCTGGCGTATCGTCAGCGACCCAATGGTTCGCGGCCGCGATATCGTCGCTCGGCTATCGCGGAGTGCAGCCTCGCCCGGCACACAGGAGCAGGCGAACACGGTGGCCCATGCCCGCCAGCATCCCGAGGGTGCGGTCCCGCTGCGGATCGTCGCAAAGGAGTGGACGCGGATCGGACTGACAGGGTTCGGCGGCCCGCCGGCGCACATTACGATGCTGCGGCGGCTGGTCATTGACCGCTACGAGTGGATGGACACCCGCGCGTTCGAGGACGCCAACGCCGCGTGTGGCCTGTTGCCTGGCCCGGCTTCGACGCAGCTTGCGATCTTCTGCGCCTATCGCGTGGCCGGGCCGTGGGGTGCGATCATCGGCGGGCTCGGGTTCGTGGTGCCCGCCGTGGTGATGGTCCTGGCGCTCTCGCTCCTGTTCCTCTCAAGCGCGCCGCCGCGGTGGGTGATCGGCGTCGGGGCTGGCGCAGGCGCCGCGGTCGCGCCCGTGGCCGTGCACGCCGCGCTGGGCCTGCTTGCTCCGAGCTTTCAGCGGGTACGAGCTGCGCGCGGGCGAGCGCTGCGCTGGCTGGCCTATCTGCTCGTCGCGGCAGCCGCGGCCGCGACGGTCGGCGGCTATCTCGTGCTCGTGCTGCTGGCGTGCGGGGTTCTCGAGCTCGCCTGGCAGCGGCGTGCAGCCGCAGCGCTCTCGTTGAACCCGATGCTGCTTGGGGCCGTGACCGGCGTTGGCGGGGTCGGCGCGCTGGTGTGGACCGCGCTGAAGGTCGGCGCGCTCTCCTACGGTGGCGGCTTCGTGATCGTGCCGCTGATGCAGAGCGATGCCGTCCACGTCTACCACTGGATGAGCGGCGGGCAGTTCCTGAACGCTGTTGCATTGGGCCAGGTCACTCCCGGTCCCGTCGTCGCCACGGTCGCCGCTGTCGGCTACTCCGCGCACGGCATCGCCGGCGGCGTGCTCGCCGCCGTCGTCGCCTTCACCCCCTCGTTCTCGTTCATCCTGCTCGGCGGGCAGCGCTTCGAGCGCCTGCGCCAAAACGCCGCCGCCAGGGCGTTCCTTGACGGCGCCGGACCAGCGGCGATCGGCGCGATTCTCGGTGCTGCAATCCCATTGACAAGCGCACTACAGGAGCACTGGCAGTACCTCGTACTGGCAGTCGCCGCGTTGGCGCTGCTGGTTCTGCGGCGCGGGGTCGTGCAGACGCTGCTCGCTGCCAGCGCCACCGGATTGCTCGCAACGGTGGTGGGCGCTCCGCTCCCCCATTGACGAGGGCTCCAGCCGAGGGTCAGCGGGCGTCAGCCTCGTCGGTCAGCCGCTCCCAATCGTCGCGGAGTGGCTCGACGCCGAACTCGACGATGGCGAGCGCGACGACTTGCTCGAGGCCGACCATGCCGGTGGGCAGATGAACCTTTCCAAGCCACCGATCACCGACCTCGACGTTGGCGGCGACGTGCATGCGCGGCCGGGTGATCGGGCTCTTGCCGTGCGGATGATCGGCTGCGTGGTAGCCGCTGACGGTGGCGTGGGCGCTGGTCAAGCACGACAGCAGCCGCACAGTGCGACCGCGGTAGTGCTCGACGGCCTCTGCGGGAGCTTACTTGGAGGTGCCATTGAGCGGGAGCATCATTGCAACGCGCGTGACCTCGGGGCTGTCGTCTATGTCGATCTCACCCGAGTTCAGACGTCGCTCAAACTCCTCGCCGCTCATGCCCAGCAGAGCGCGGGCCTTCTCATCGACAAGCTGCGCCCATTCCTCGGGGCCTAGCTCGCGGATTTCGTTGTCGGTTCGAGTAGCCATTGCAAACGCTCCTTGGAGGATCGGCCGCGTGGGCCGGCTCCTTGATCCTGATTGTAGGCGAGAATGCGGCGAGCTTCGACGGCGAGGTCTGGGGCTCGGCGAGCTTGGATGCCCCACCGAGCCCCGACTCTTTCAGGCGGCTGCGACGAGCTGCAGGGCGCGGGTCTTCTCGGGTCCGTCATCGAGCGCGCGGGCGAAGCGCTGGCCGCTTGAGCGCAGCGGGCGCAGCCAGTCGCCGTACTCCACGATGGCGTTCACCGCGGCCCACTTTGAGCCGGGCGCGTTGCCCTGGGTGTCGCCTTCTACCAGCATCACGGCTTCGTCGAATCGCCGATCGACACGCTCACCCTGATGATGCTGCTTTCCACCAGGACGTAACCGCCCAAGCACACCCCAAGAGCAATGGCGCGACCTGACCGTCGCATTCTGATCCAATCGATCAGCGTGCTGCTCATAGACTGAAACCAGCATTCAGCGACCCTCCAACGCCCGAGGAGCACGATGTCCACATCGCCCGCAGACTTCAACGCCCAGATCATCGAGGAGTTCCACGCCAACGCAGGACGCGTCGGCGGTATGTTCGAGGGCATGCCGCTGCTGTTGCTGCACCACACCGGTGCGAAGTCCGGCAAGAGCCGCATCAACCCGCTCGCCTACCAGAGCGACGAGGGGCGCTACGTCGTGTTCGCCTCGAAGGCCGGAGCGCCGACGAATCCCGACTGGTACCACAATCTCAAGGCCCAGCCCAACGTCACGATCGAGGTCGGGGCGGACACGATCGATGTCGTAGCCAGCGAGGCGACCGGCGAGGAACGCGAGCGCCTTTACCGCACACAGGCCGAGCGCATCCCGCAGTTCGCCGAGTACGAGCAGCAGGCCGGGCGTGTCATCCCCGTGATGGTCTTGACGCCGCCCAAGACCGGGTAAGCACCGCTCGGTTGCCACTCAGGCACACGCGGCCCCCCTCAGTACACGGGCTCCTGCTGCCCCGGGAACAGCTCGGGCAGGCCCTCGCTCACCCGGTCGGTGAAGACGGGGGCGCGCTTCTCCAGGAACGAGGTGACCCCCTCGCGCGCGTCGGCGGACTGGCCGCGCGCGAACATCGCGCGCGAGTCGGCGCGGTGGGCGTCCATCGGGTGCGCAGCTCCCTGCATGCGCCACATCAGGCGGCGCGCGAGCGCCACCGAGACCGGCGCGGCGTGAGCCGCGATTTCCTCCGCCAACACGCGCGCCGCACCGAGCAGCTCGCCCTCGGGGTGCACGGAGCGCACGAGGCCGCCGGCAAGGGCCTCCTCGGCGGAGAACACCCGCCCGGTCGCGACCCACTCCATCGCCTGGCTGACCCCGACCAGACGCGGCAGAAACCAGGAGGAGCACGCCTCGGGCACGATCCCGCGGCGGGCGAAGACGAACCCGATGCGCGCGCCCTCGGCGGCGAGCCGGATGTCCATCGGCAGCGTCATCGTGGCCCCCACCCCGACCGCGGGGCCGTTGATCGCCGCGATCACCGGCTTCAGAGAGTCGAAGATGCGCAGCGTCACCTGGCCGCCGCCGTCGCGGGGGATCTGATCGCCTTCGGCCCGGTCGCGCCAGTCGAACGTGGCGCCTCCGGCGGCGAGGTCGGCTCCCGCGCAGAACCCCCGCCCCGCACCGGTGACGATGATCGCGCGGACGTCGTCGTCGGCGTCGGCGCGGTCGAACGCCTCGATCAGCTCGCGCCCCATCGTCGGGGTGAACGCGTTGAGGCGCTCGGGGCGGTTGAGCGTGATCGTCAGCACGCGGTCGGCCAGCTCGTAGCGAATCTCCTCGAAGTCCATGGCGCAGCCCTCCCACTCGGATACCGGACGGTGTACCGGTGCACCGTAGCGGCACCAGGCCGCGCCCCCTCAGATCGAGCGCTGGTAGGAGCGAAACGCGCGCGTGGCGAACCACCCGCAGAGCAGCGTGAGCGCGAGCAGGTAGCCGCCGCGGGAGAGGACGAGACCCCAGTCGGGGTTGGCCGACAGCGCGGAGCGCCCGGCAGCCACGGCCCAGTTGACGGGGTTGAAGCGGGCGACTTCCCGGATCCAGGCGGGGATCAGGTTTTCCTGCATGAAGGTGGCGGAGAGGAAGGTGAGCGGCAGCACGATGAAGTTGACCGCGGCGATCAGCGTCTCCTCCTTGCGCGCGAGCAGCGCGAGGCCGTTGGAGATCCCGCCGAGGCAGGCCCCGAGCAGCACGGAGACGACGATCAGCACCAGCACCCCGAGGACGCCGCCGGGGAAGGAGGCGCCGACGAGCAGGCCGAGAGCGACGATGATGGCCGACTGGATCACGACCACGATCGAGAGCTGGATCAGCGGCCCGGCGATCAGCGGCCAGCGGCGGACGGGCGAGACGAGGAAGCGGTCGAGCACGCCGCGTTCGAGGTCGTTGAGCATCCCCATCCCGCTCCACCCGGAGGAGAACAGCGCGGTCATCACGACGATCCCAGGGGTGAGGAAGTCGATGTAGGAGCCGCCTTTGAAGCCCGGTATGTCCACGATCTTCTTGAACAGCGCGCCGAACAGCAGCAGCCAGATGACGGGCTGCACGAGCGTGATCGCGAGGTACCAGGGCTGGCGGACCAGCGTGCGAAGCTTGCGCTGGGTCATGTACCACGGGGAGGCAAAGACGTTGGTGCTCATAGGGGATCATCCACGCGGGTCAGTTGCGACACAGGCGCGGGAGCGCTGGGCCTCCGTGCCCAGCGTCGACGCGCAGTGCGCCGGTCCAAGGCGGTCATCGGCGAGCGCCCTCCCCGGCACGCTCGTCCTTGTCGGCGTCGCTGAAGGCACGCCCGGTGTGACGCAGGTAGACGTCGTCGAGCGAGGGCCGAGCGACGGTGGCCGAGGCGACCCCGATGCCGGCGCCCTCCAGCGCGGCGAGCGCGGCGGGCAGCGCGACCGCGCCGGAGTCCGCGCGGGCTCGCAGGGAGCGGCCGTCGAGAACGATCTCCCGCAGGCCCCGCACGCCCGCGAGCAGGCCGGGCGCCGCGCCGTTGGCGGAGGCGTCGGCGAGCTCGATGAGGATCGCGTCGCCGCGCAGTTGCCCCTTGAGCTCCTCAGGCGTGCCGCCGGCGACGATCCGCCCGCGGTCCACGATCGCGATGCGCTGGGCGAGGCGGTCGGCCTCCTCGAGGTAGTGGGTGGTGAGCAGGATCGTGAGGCCCTCGTCGGCCGCGAGGTGGGAGATCTCCTGCCACATGTCCGCGCGCGCCTCGGGGTCGAGTCCGGTGGTGGGCTCGTCGAGGAACAGCACCGCGGGGCGCTGGACGAGGCCCATCGCGACGTCGAGCTTGCGCTGCATCCCACCGGAGTAGGTGCGCGCGAGCCGCCCGCCGGCGTCCGTGAGGCCGAAGCGCTCCAGCAGCGCGTCCACCTGCTCCGCCAGCGGCCGCCCCCGGAGCCCGTAGAGCTGCCCGGAGAGCATCAGGTTCTCGCGGCCGGTGGCCTCGGGGTCCACGCCAGAGCGCTGGGCGACAACCCCGATCGAGTGGCGCACGCGGTCGGGCTCACGCAGCACGTCGGCGCCCGCGACCTGCGCGGACCCGGAGTCGGGCCGAGTGAGCGTGGTGAGGATCTTGACCGTGGTCGACTTGCCCGCGCCGTTGGGGCCGAGCAGCGCGAAGATCGTCCCCGCCTGCACCTGGAGGGAGAGGCCGTCCAGCGCGCGCACGTCGCCGGGGTAGGTCTTGACCAGGTCGGTGGCCAGAATCGCGTCGGGCACGCTCGCCAAGATAGCGACCGAGCGGAGCCGGCCGGCACCGCCTTACGACAGCAACCGCGCGGCCGGTGCCTACCGAGACACGCCCTCGCGCTCGCCGGTGAAACCGGCGATCAGCTCGCGGGCCTCGGGACTGGTCTCCATCGCACGGATCAGGACGGAGATGGTGCCGCCAAGCAGGGCGGAGGGCACAGTCGGGGGGTCGGTGAGCTTCAGCATCGCGAAGCCCACCCCGAGCCCGAGCATCACGCTGGCGAAGTGCTCGATGGCCTGCGGGGGCGGCTCCAAGCCCGCATCGGCAGAGCTCTCGGCGGCGAAGCGCGCGAAGGTGGCGCGCAGCGCCCCGAGCCCCGCGGCCAGACGCAGTCGCAGAGACTCGTCGCGCTGGGCGTAGGACCACAGCTCGACGAACAGCCGGAAGCGGTCGGGGCGCTCCTGCAGCGTGTCCATCCAACGGTCGCTGCCGGCGAGCGGGCGCTCCCAGGTGGCGCGGTCGCGGTCAAACAGCTCCAGCTGCTCGGCGACCTGCCCGGCGAGGTACTCCTCCATCAACGCCGCCAGCAGGTTCTCCTTGCTGCCAAAGTGCGCGTAGACGGCGCCCTTGGTGAAGCCCGCCTCGGAGGCGACCTCTTCGAGGGTGGCGCCCGCGAAGCCGCGGCGCGCGTAGACCTGCGCGGCGGCCTCCAGCAGCCGCGCCCGCGTCAGGGCCTTGCGCGCGGTGCGGTCGAACTGGCCGCGCGGCATTTAGCAGACCCCGCTTGACAGATACTTAAAAGTAGATATACTCATCGGTACCCCTCATCCTAGTGCAAGGAGCGGAGCCATGAAGAAGAGCCAGCTGCCCCCTGGTCCCCGGACGCCGGCCGCGTTGCAGACGCTCGGCTTCTGGAGCCGCCCCACCGCCTTCCTCGAGCGCGCCCGGGCGCGCTACGGGCGGCGCTTCACGATCCGCCTGCTCGGAGCGCCACCGTTCGTGATTCTCTCGGACCCCGAAGAGATCAAGGAGGTGTTCCAGGCGCCCCCCGACGTCCTGCACCCCGGCGAGGGAGCCAAAATCCTCGAACCGATCGTGGGTCGCCACTCGGTGATCCTGCTCGACGAGGGCCCCCACCTGGAGCAGCGCAAGCTGCTGCTGCCCGCCTTCCACGGCGAGCGGATGCAGCGCCTTCAGGGGCTGATGGCCGAGCTGGCCGAGCGCGAGGTGACCTCGTGGCCGCGCGAGGAGGCGATCGCCCTGCACCCCCGCCTGCAGCGGCTGACGCTCGAGATCATCCTGCGCGCGGTGTTCGGCCTCGAACGGGGCGCTCAGTTGGACGAGCTGCGCGAGCTGCTGACGCGGATCCTCGAGTTCAGCGAGAGCCCGCTGTCGCTGCTGCCGCCCCCGCCGCGCGCACTCGCGAGCATCGGGCCGTCAGGCCGCCTGGAGCGGCTGGGCGCACGGGCCGACGAGCTGATCTTCGAGCTGATCGAGGAGCGCCGCCGCGAGGCGGACGGAGAGGGCGAGGATGTGCTCACCATGCTGCTCGGCGCCGCGCACGAGGACGGCTCGCCGATGAGCCCCGAGGAGCTGCGCGACGAGCTGGTGACGGCGCTCGTCGCGGGCCACGAGACGACGGCCTCGCAGCTCGCGTGGACGTTCGAGCGGCTGGCCCGCGAGCCGGCCGTCGTGGGCAGGCTGCGCGAGGAGACGGAAGGGGACTCCGACGAGGAGTACTTGACCGCCACCATCAACGAGATCATGCGCCACCGGCCGGTGCTGCCCAACGCCGAGCCCCGCCTGGTCGTTAAGCCCGTCGAGATCGGCGGCTTCGCGTACCCGCCCGGAGTGGCGCTGGTCGCCAACGCATACCTGCTCCACCACGACCCGGCGGTGTACCCCGACCCCTACGAGTTCCGCCCGGAGCGGTTCCTCGAGCGCGAGGGTGGGCAGGCGCCCGGGACCTACACGTGGATCCCCTTCGGCGGCGGCCGCCGGCGCTGTCTGGGCGCGAGCTTCGCGCTGCTGGAGATGAAGCTGGTGCTGCGCACGGTGCTCGCGCACTGCGAGCTGAGCCCCGCCGGCACGCGCGGCGAGGCGACCCGCAGGCGGAGCATCACGATCAGCCCGGCCCGCGGGTGCGAAGTGGTGCTGCGTGAGCGCGCGGCCGTGCGCGCGCCCTCCACACCAGTGGTGGCACCCATCGCCGCCTGAGGCCCCCCGCAGCCGCCCGAGCCACGTGGCCCGGCCACGTGGCTCGCCTAGCGTCGATGACGCGCGGCGGTTCCGCGTGCTACGCGGCTTGCCTTGCTGGCCTTCCTCGCTTTCGGGCACCCCGTGACGGCGATCTTGGTGCTCTGGTGGATCACTGGTGCCACGGGTGCGTCCTGGGCGACGAATTCCGTGGGCATCAGGAGTGGTTTGCCGGTGCAGAGGTTGCCGTTCGCGGCGAGCGCGGAGTGTGGGCCCTCCGGGAGGTAGAGCTCGAACGTGCCGACGGGCACGTCGGGCACCGTCTTGAACGTCGAGCTGGTGATCCCGGCTTTGCTGATGAACGTGGTGCCGACGAGGTCAACGGTGACGCCGTAGCCCTGCAGCACGATGATCAGGCTCGGGAACGCTTCGCCGCCGTGCGAGACGAAGATCGCGGGCCCCATCAGGGGGACTGGGAGGATCGGCGTGACGGCCTTCGCGATGCCGACCGTCGAGGCCGCCGGGCAGTTCGCGGGGTTCGCTTCGAAGACGGCGGCGGGGCAGGCCTTCTGCAGCGTCGTCAGCCGCGACGGCAGCCGCTTCGGGAGTTCGACTTTGACTTTTGCGATGTTCACCTCCGTGCCCTGCGGGGTGGTGGGGAAGCTCAGCTTCGCGTCGAGGCTCGCGCCGTTCGCGCGGCTCGTCTTCCCCGAAGTCGAGACCTTGAACGCCGGGTTGAACGCCAGGGCCGCGCAGTTGGTGGCCTGGAAATGGTAAGCCTGCTGTGAGGTCATCCCCTGGGTGCTCGACAGGGTCCCGTTGACGCTCATCGGAGCACAGCTCGTGGGGTTGAACGTGAATTCGGGGCGGTTGATGTCGACGTCGACGCTCTTGACCTGGAACGGGATGCCGTCCTTCATCGTCGGCAGCGCCCCGTTCGAGACCGTGATCTGCGCGGTGTGCGGGTCGATGTTCACGGTCGCGCGGACGACTTCGCAGTCGCAGGGGCCGGTGCCGAGGTCGAGCGGACCGGCCTTCTCGGATACCGCGATCGAGAGGCCGAACGGGGCGCCCTGGTAGGGGCCGGTGAGGAACACCTTGCCGCCTTTGATGAACACCGGTTCCGGTCCGGGGCCGGCGCCGGCCGTCACTTCGCCGATCTGGCTCACCGCGGGACAGGTCCCCAGCCCAGCTTCCGGTTCGCCGCACAACGGGATCTTCGAAAGGTTCCCCGAGAGACCCGGCGGGGTCGTGACGGTCAGCCCGGCAAGGTCCTGGTCGGCGTCTTCACGAGAGAACGTAACCCGGAAGGTGGAGTAGCCGCCGGCCTGGTTGGAGAGGGTACTGGCCGCGAACGACGGCGCGAAGCGCGGCGGCTGGCAGCCAGTGATCTGGAACGGGAAGCTCGACGGTTCCGCGTTTTCGCCGAACGGCGAGGTCCACGGCGTGAGGACGCTTTCGGCGTGGTATTCCCCGCACGCGGAAGGGTTCGCGACCGTCGCGCGGGACCCGCCGTTGAGCTGCACTTTCAATTCGCTGAACGGAAGCTCCGGGTTTTCATCGAACGTCGTGGTGATCTGACCCGTCACCGGATCCGGGACAGCGGTGCCCCTGATCTTCACGAGCACGCCGTGACCTTCGAGCGTCAGGTAGACTGTGAACGGCGGTTTGGTGATAACCCCCGAGGGCGGGCCGCCCAGGTAGAGGAAGCCCTTCAGTTCGCCCGTCAAGGCCGGGGTGACGAGCGAGACCTCCCCCAGCTTCGAAGCGTTCGGGCATTCCACGGGGTTTTCGGTGCCGATCCCGACCAGCGCTTCACTGCATGACACCAGCCCGGTCGCCGCGGAGGGAGACAGGACGACACCCGCGGGCATCTTGATCGTGGCGTCGCGCAAGTCGGCCGTCGCGATGCCTTCCGCGCCTTCGCTCTGCGGAATCCTCAGGTCCACGGCGTACCCGGTCGGGAGCGTCGCCTGTGGTTCTTCGGGGGTGACCGCGATCGTCGGCGGGAACTTCAAAGACGAACAGCCCGTGAACGGGCCGATCTTCGCTTTCACGTTTTCTGCTTTTTCGCCCTCCCACGATTCGACGTTCGCGAGCTCCGCTTCCACCGGCTCGCTCGTGCACTGCGTCGGATTCACTAGAAACGGCACCGGGTTTTCGCTCACCACTATACCACCACCGTTGCAGGATTCCGGCGCATCCGGGAACTTTATACATGACAATGTGCGCTGCGCGTTGTGGCTCGGGTCGGCAGGGATACCCCATACCGTGATCGACTGGCGCACAAGTTCGGTACCCCCAGTGACCACGTTGCTCGCGCGCACGCGCACCCTATAGTCAGAGCCGACAGACGCGACGACCGTCCCACCGATGGTATGGTCCGCCGTGAAACCAAACACCGCCGTCTCATTCGGGGATGGGATCATATTGTACAGCGGAAAATGAAACGTAATATAGGGGTTAGTCTTTTTGGGATATTCCCTAGTCACTGCTTCGACTGTACCGACCTGTGAGCCCGGGGGGCATTCTTCCACCTGCAGCTGGACAGGTGTACACGTCTTCACCGCTGGCGGATAGCCCGCGAACCCAATCGGAAAAATGACTTCCGCGTCGCGCAGCGCCGCGCCCACAGGACCATCGGTCCCGCTCTGCACGAACGCAAAACTCTCAGTCAAATCCGCATGAGCACCAGCCTGGTGGCTCGAGAAGCTCACCTGGAAGCTGCCTGGCTTCACCTCATAAGCAGCCGCCACACCAACAGGCACAACAACACAACCACATACAACCCCCAGGCACGCCAGTCTCAGCCACACGGCGACTCTCATGACCGCCCACCCCCCTTCCGGGACTTGACTCTCCCGGCGGCTCGGCTCCTGCCTTTCCTCTTCCTCTTCCGCTTGCCCTTGCCATTAGCCCTCGCACAGTGGGCGACATTGCGCTTCCGGCTTTCCGCACAACGAGGACCTGCCTCCTCATGCGCAGGCGCAGGTGAAACCACCGCTGTCGACGAAGACGCCGCGATGTTGCCCGGACCAGCGAACGTCCCGCTCGCTCCAGGACCAAACAGCGGCGCAACACTGCCGACACCCTGACAACTCAAACAGGGACGCAGTTCGACCGGCGGCGCGAACCCGCCGTCCACACGCGCATCATAAATATTGGGGAATTCAGGGGTGGCCTGCGGCACGAGCCGTGCCGCCGTCGCAAAGAAAACGTTACGGCCATCCTGGCTCGCACCCAGAAACGTCGACTTGCCGACATCTTCACCTGTGGTGATCAGATGCGTACAACCAACCGCCAAACGACAAAAAACACCAGGTGCTTCTTCGGCCCCGTTCGCCTCCCACTCATATACATCCATACCCGGGAGCGAGCTCGAGCCACCAGATTCGGTGCTGTTTGTATCCTGCGGCACCAGCTGTGCCGTGGTCTCAAAGAACACTTTCTGACCATTTTCAGAGATCTGAATAAAGGGAGGCATTCCGTCGTCAGTCCTAAAAGCTGTCAGGGTTGTCGGCTCGGTCATGAAACCTTCCGCTGGTGCGGAACCTTCCCCGCAGGAGACGCACATCACGCTCCCATCGGCAGCATCATACCGGTACAGCTCGTTGTTAACAGCGCCACGCGATTCCAGTTCGAGGCCAAGTGGGCCAGCGACCCGGACACCACCGGGGCCGCCCACGAACACGAGGAACTGGCCGTTCGGCGTGGTATAGGAAGGTTCATTGAATGTGGTGGGCGTATGGATCGCGGCGACAAAGCTCGTCTTACCGGTCTGCGTTTCATAACGGTAGATACTTTCATTACGGTTGTAGTAGACGGCCGACCCATCTTCAGAAAGAAGGACGTACCTACCTTCTGTTCCTTTAGTCACGGGGACTCCGCTCCTGATGAGCCTGAGATCGCCGGTGATAGTGTCATAGATAAAGAGCCTGTTTTCACTCGTCGTCTCACCCGCAAGCAGCGGGGTGGCTGTGTTGAAAACCACCTCCGAGCCGTCCGGGGTCGCCGCGTTGTAGTTCACTCCTGCGCGTTCAGACGGGTTCAGTACCACACCCGGTGCGGGCGCCGAGACTTCCACCGTTTCCCTGCCATCCACGCGCATATACAAGCGGCCGCAACTCGTGAAGAAGACCTTCGAGCCATCCGCGGAGACCGCGCCGACCGCCCCCGGACCAGTGTCTTCGGGACCCCCTCCCAGCTGCCCTCCTCCCCGGCACGTGCTAAGCGGTTCGAGATGCGAGCCGCTGCCTTCGACGTTGACAAGCCGCAATGTCCCACCGCTCCAATCATATAGGTCAAATGCTCTTCGTTCGGCTTCTTCGGCGATAATACGTTCCGGGCCTTTGGGCAGGAGCTGGTGGTCGGTCGACTCGAACAGCACATCGGTGAACGCCGGAACACTCGCAGTCCCAGAATTCGCGCCACTGAGATTGGTTTCGAAAGCCGCTGGAGTTTCCGCCATGAGCGCATAAGGACCACCGACGGGACCAACCTCATACGCTAGAGGCGATTCTTCCTGATTCAGGAAGGCGAAGGACTCAAAGGCGACCCGCGAAAGATCTGGACTCAGGACGCTTGTTGTCATTGGGAGCTGCCGCGCGGCGGCTCCGGGCGCCACAAGAGACCTCGCCGTCCAACCCCGTGCGGTGCGCGAGAAGACGGCCCTCGTGCCGGCGTAGCTCGGGTCTGGTTCAAGCGGCGCGTATGTCTGGAGCGCCAGGTGTTCGCCGTCGGCTGAGGGTATTGCATGGTCGGCAATGGTGAATATTATGGCCTGTGTGCGGCCGAGTTCTTCCGGGGTCACGAGCTCATACGCACGGCAGTCGGGCAGACTCGCCGAAGGACCCGTGCGGAGATCTTCGTTAGGGCATCGTTCGGCCGCAGCCATCGTGCTTGCCGCACGTCCCATCGTGCACACACAGATCAGCCCAAGCAGGACTGCCAGCCGAAGGCATCCTGCCCAATCGCTCCGCCACCGAGCACCAGAGCTAGTACTACCCATATTCACCCCACCAGCCTCGCACGCACACCACCTCATACACCCTCCAATCCCCATTACAAGACTCTTAACGCTTGTAGCCACAGGTGGGGCCGGCACAACACCGACCCCACCCATGAGACCTCAGGACTCAGACACAATCAACGCGGATTGATCGAAAGCCCGTTGCCACTCCATAATAAAACTGCAACTAAACCAGTTACGTGACCAGCTCCTACCCCTCCAACCGAGCATTTCGCCGGGCCCTTTTCCTCGAATCTTGCTAATACTAATAATACGCCTTTGGTCACTCCATTGAGCAATTCAGCGAATTCCGGTTTTCCTGCTTCTTCTTCGCATGTGTCTGTAGCACCGCCACACGTAACTGCCCATCCCGGTTTGCCTTTTTCTGCCTTGATCTGAGTTAAGTTCTTATTTTCTGTTGTAAATATTTCTATCGTCCACGGTAGATTTCTACCTTCGACTCCTTCTATATTTCCAGCCGCTTTACATGTTAGGAAAGGTTTTCTCACTTCGCAGAGAGATTCTGCTAAGGCTTTTGTTATCCTAGCTTCTCTTATTATACCTGTATTTCCGCTTTCGATTAAGCCTGTACTATTTCCTACATCACTGCACTGTATCGCAGCTGCATTGCTGTCTTCCAGTTTCAATGTAAAGGCTAAAAGTCTGACGGTATCCGAACAGTTTTCGGGACAAACAGTGAGCCCTAACGACTGCCATTTCCCGGTTCCCGATGCTTCTGTGCACTGGTTGTTGTTATATTTGGTAAGGGTACCTGACCTTTCTAAACATACTAACCATAATAATGCCGCCGCGGCGTTCCCCGCCAGTGCCATGCTCATCACGAACATGGACACGAGGCAGAGCCCCGCAATCCTTAGATGCTTCATGTGAATTGCTCCTCTGATTTCGATGATTATTGACGAGCAGACCCCCAAGACGTCCTTTCAAAAAAGACGCCCAAGTGCCGCTCCTATGCCTTATGTCTGTGTGTCTTATGTCTAGATATGTCTTGTCTGTATGGGCTCTGTAGCCTTTTGTGATTATTCCTTGGGTCACTGAGCACATCGTGATCAATGACTCCAATTCGGGATTACAGCACAAGCATACGAGCCCGTCAAGAGATACGCCAGTGCTGTTTCTTACTTTTCGTGTCATCTGAGAATACGAAAAATGTTTCTCAGGCTCGAGAGCGGCACCTCAGTCCCCCTGCGAGGTCGCCGCCCACGCCGCAACCGGCGCCAGCATTGATCTATGGGCGAGTCCCGATCGTTGGCACCACTGCGTTCTGCCGCCATACGGCGGCCCGTTCGTCGTCGCCGGCCGTTCCTAAACGCCGGCTAAAGCTTTCGCGTTTCTGACTCCGCTGAGGACGACGAGCCTACTCCGCCACCACCCGCGCCGGGGCCTCGCCCCACAGCGCTTCCAGGCGGTAGTACTCGCGCGTGGCGGGGGTGAAGAGGTGCACGACGACGTCGAGGTAGTCCATCAGCACCCATTGCGCGCGGCTCACGCCTTCCACGCGGCGCGGGTGGATGCCGTGCTCGCGCTTACAACCCTCGTGGATCGCGTCGTGGATCGCCTTTACCTGGCGGTCGGTGTTGCCGGTGCAGATCAGGAAGTAGTCGGTGTAGCCGACGAGCCCGCGCATGTCGAGCTCGAGGACCTCGCGCGCCTTCTTCTCCAGCGCGAACCGCGCGAGCTCGTGCGCCAGCTCGGTGGAGGGCAACACTTGAGCGGTCGGGCTCACGAGGCCCTTGCTCCGGTGGGAGCGCGGTAGAGGCGGTGCTCGGACAGGTATGAGGCGACGGCGGGCTCCACGAGACCCTTGATCGGCAGGCCGGCGCGTACGCGGTCGCGAACCAGCGAGGAGGACACGTCGATCGTGGGCATGTTCAGGAACTCCATCCGTATGCGACGGCCGAACGGCTCCGCGCCAGTGAGCCGTGCCTCGGGCTCCGGGGGCGCCGCGGCGAGCGCCCTGCGCACCTCCTCGGCCTCGATGATTCGGGGCCCGCCCGCCCGCAGCGCGACGGCGAAGCGTGCGAGCGCGGGCAGCTCGCCGGCTTCGTGCCACGCGGGCAGCGTGCGCGCGACGTCGGCTCCCATGATGAACGTGACCTCGATGCCGGGGTGTGCTGCATGGAGTGCTCTCAGAGTAGCCGCCGTGTACGACGGGCCGTCGCGCTCGACCTCCAGCGCGCAGGCGTCGACCCCCTCGACCTCGGCGGCCGCCAGGCGGCACATCTCCAGACGGTGCTCCGGGTGGACGGGACGCGGTTCATCCTCGGCCGGCTTGCCGGGAGAGAGGCGGGCGGGCATCAGCCACACGCGCTCCAAGCCGAGCTCCTGCATGGCGTGGCGAGCGAGCGCGACGTGTCCGCGGTGCGGCGGGTTGAAGGTGCCGCCGAGCACGCCCACGCGGGTCGCGGGCCGACCGCCGGAGTCAGCCGCACCGGCGCCGGCCGGGTTCGCACGGCGAGGGCCGGCCACCGGCGCATCGCCCTCGCCGCGCCCGTGTGCTTCGTGGAGGCTACCCACAGCTCTCAGACGCGGACGTGCCCGTCGCCCTCGACGAGGTACTTGAAGGTGCACAACTCGCGCAGCCCGATCGGGCCGCGGGCGTGGAGCTTCTGTGTGGAGTTGCCGATCTCCGCGCCCATCCCGAACTCACCCCCGTCGGTGAAGCGGGTCGAGGCGTTGACGTACACGCAGGCCGCGTCGACCCCGCGCTGGAAGGCGCGCGCGGCGGCGGTGTCGCGAGTCAGGATCGCCTCGGAGTGCCCCGACCCGTAGCGGCCGACGTGCGCGATCGCCTCCTCCAGCGAGTCCACGACGCGGACGGCGAGCGTGAGCGCGAGGTACTCGGTCGCCCAATCCTCCTCGGTGGCGGGCTCCACCACGACACCCAGCCTCCGCGGGGTGTCGCCACCCGCAAGCTCGAGCGCGCGCTCGTCCGCACGTACCATCACGCCGGCCGCGCCCAGCGCGGCCAGGACCGCCGGCAGGAACCGCGCTGCGATCTGCTCATGCACGAGCAGCGTCTCCGCGGCATTGCACACCCCGGGGCGCTGCGTCTTGGCGTTCAACACGATCTCGACGGCCCGCTCCACCTCGGCGGAAGCGTCGACGTACACGTGGCAGTTGCCCGAGGCGGCGTAGATCACTGGCACCGTGGCGACCTCTTTGAGCGCGGCCTTCAACCCCTCCCCTCCGCGCGGGATGACGAGGTCGAGCGTGTCGCTCTGCGTAGCCAGCTCGGCGAGCTCCTCGTGCCCGCCGCCCGCCACGAGGCTCACGCACCCCACGGGCAGCCCCGCGGCGACGGCCGCCTCAGCGGCGATCGCGGCGAGCACCTCGTTGGAGTGCGCCGCCGTGGCGGAGCCGCGCAGCACGATCGCGTTGCCGGCCTTCAGGCACAACGCCGCGGCGTCGATCGTGACGTTGGGGCGGGCCTCGTACACGACGGCCACGACGCCGAGCGGCACGCGCACCTTGCGCACGTCGAGGCCGTTGGGCAGCCGCCGGCCCTCGATCAGCTCGCCCACCGGGTCGGGCAGCGCGGCGATGTGGCGCACCCCCGCGGCGATCGCCGCGATGCGCGCGGGGTCGAGCGCGAGGCGGTCCAGCAGCGCTGCGCCGATCTCCGCCTCGCGTCCGGCGTCCACGTCCAGCTCGTTCGCCGCGAGGACCTCCGGCGTGCGCTCGATCAGCGCCTGCGCGATGGCCACCAGCGCGGCGTCCTTGACGGCCGTCTCGACAGTGGCGAGCTGCCGGGCGGCGCGCTTGGCGGCCGCGCAGAGCGCGGGGATGGAGGCGGCGGCGACGGTGGCCATGGTCCTCCAGGGTACCGGCGCCCGCCACGCGCTTCGTTGCTCGGTCCCTGCAGGCCGCGCCGTACCGCGTTGCGAGCGCCCCGGGGACCCCCTCAGGGGGGTCCGATCCAAATCCTTACGCCCGGTCGCGCCGCGACCGTGGGCTATGCGAGCACCAGCTGATCGCGGTGCACGGCCTCGTCGGTCGCGTGCGGCAGGATCTCGCGCACCGCCTCGGACTTCAGGCCCCGCGCGCGGCGCAGCTCGGGGGCGGAGTAGTTGCAGATGCCCTTCGCGACCGTGGTCCCGCCGCGCTCGGCGATCTCGACGGCGTCGCCCGCGTCGAAGGACCCCTGCACGTCGAGGATGCCTACGGGCAGCAGGCTCGTGCCGTGCTCGCGCAGCGCGCGCGCGGCCCCGGGGTCCACGACGAGCGTGCCGTGCGCGGGCTTGGCGTAGCGCAGCCACAGCTTGAACGAGGAGTGACGCGCGGGGCCGGGGTGAAAGCGCGTGCCCTCGGGCTTCCCCGCGAGCGCGGCCTCCAGCGCGCCGGGGCGCACCCCGTTGCAGATCACGGCGGGGATCCCCGCCGCGCCCGCGATCTCCGCGGCGAGCACCTTCGAGCGCATCCCGCCCGAGCCCAGCGGTGAAGTCGAGTCGCCGATCTGAAGACCCTGTAGCTCGCGCAGGTCGTGCACGTCCCCGACCAGCTCCGCGCCGGGCCGCAGGCGCGGGTCGGCGTCGTAGAGGCCGTCGATGTCGGTGAGCAGCACGAGCAGCCCCGCGGAGACGAGCACCGCGACCTGGGCCGCGAGGAAGTCGTTGTCGCCGAAGGAGATCTCGTCGGTGGCGGTGGTGTCGTTCTCGTTGACCACCGGCACCACCCGCCAGTCGAGCAGCGTGCGCAGCGTGTGGCGCGCGTTGAGGTACTGCGCGCGCCCGCTCAGGTCCTCGACGGTGAGCAGCACCTGCGCGGAGGTCACCCCCCGCGCGCGCAGCAGCTCGTCGTAGGAGCGGTACAACTTGCCCTGCCCCACCGCCGAAGCCGCCTGGAGCTCAGGGATGGTAGTTGGGCGGGTGGGGAGTCCCATCGTCCGCACGCCGCGCGCGATCGCCCCCGAGGAGACCACCACGAGCTCGTCCCCGGCGGCGTGCATTGCGGCGGCGGTGTCGCAGACGCGCCCGAGCACCTCCGCGCGCAGCTCGCCATCCTCGCGCGCCACGATCGACGAGCCCAACTTGACCACAACCGTTCGCATGAGCCCTGGAGCGTAGATGCTCACCCTACGCGGCAGAGTCCAGCTCCAGCGCGACGCCCGCGATCCGCAGCTCGTCGCCCGGCTGGAAGCCCTCGGCCTCCAGGGCGCGCAGCACGCCGAGGCGGCGCAGGCGGCCCTCGACGTAGGCCATCGCGTCCTCGTTCTCGACGTCGAAGCGCTGCAGCAGCCGCTCCACCGGCCGGCCGCGCACCGCGAAGGCGCCAGGGCCCACGCGCTCGACGGTGATGCCTGTGCGCTCCGCGGGGCGAAAGACCATGTGCTCGGCCAGCTGCTCGGGCTCCGCGGCGACGGGAGGCGTCAGCTCTCCCTCGACGGAGACGACCGCGACCGGCACCCGCCGCAGCAGCTCGCCCGCCAGCTCGGAGAGGCCCGCCCCGGTGGCGCTGGAGGTCGCGATCGCCGGTACACCGCCGCCCAGGCGCTCGGACCACTCCGCGACTGCCTCCTGCGCGCGCTCGGGCGGGACGAGGTCGGCCTTGGAGAGCGCGAGCACCCGCGGCAGCCCGGCCAGGCGCGGGTCGTGCGCGGCCAGCTCGCGCTCGATCGCCTCGTGGTTGGCCACAGCGCCGGCGGGGTGGGTGGGGTCCGAATCCATGGAGAGCTCCGGGGCGAGGTCGAGCACGTGCACGAGCAGGCGCGTGCGCTCGACGTGCGCGAGGAACTCGTGGCCGAGGCCCGCGCCCTCGCTCGCGCCTTCGATCAGGCCCGGGATGTCGGCCACCACCAGCTGGCGCTCCTCGGATTCGAGCACCCCCAGCACCGGCTCCAGGGTTGTGAACGGGTAGGAGGCCACCTTCGGCGCCGCGCGTGTGAGCCGCGCCAACAGCGAGGACTTGCCGGCATTCGGCAGGCCCACGAGGCCCACGTCCGCGAGCAGCTTCAAGCGCAGCTCCAACCACCCCTCCTCGCCCGGCAGGCCCCGCTCCGCGAAGCGCGGCGCCTGGCGTGTGGCGTTCGCGAAGCGCTTGTTGCCTCGCCCCCCCGCCCCGCCGCGCGCGATCGTCACGCGCTGCCCGTCGCGCAACAGCTCCCAGCGGCGGCCCGCGAGGTCCGGCGCTCCGGCGGTCGCCCCGCCGTCTGCTCCACTGCCGCCTTCGACTGCGCTCACCTGTGTCCCCGGCGGCACCCGCACCACGAGCGCCTCCCCGTCCGCCCCGTGACGCAGGGCGCCTTCCCCGTTGCCCCCGCGCGGCGCGCGGTGGTGCGCGCGCCGCGTAAACGCCTGTAGGTCGCGCAGCGAGTGCTCGCAGAGGAGCACCACGTCTCCCCCGCGGCCGCCGTCGCCCCCGTCGGGGCCCCCGCGCGGTACGTGCGCCTCGCGGCGGAAGCTCACACAGCCGTCGCCGCCCGCGCCCGCCTGGACCTGGATGCGCGCACGGTCGTGAAGCATCCCGGCTCAGCCGGTGCTATCGGGCGCGACGCTCACCACGCGCCCGCGGCGGCCCGCGGTGAACTGCACGGTGCCCGCCGCGCGGGCGTACAGGGTGTCGTCCTTGCCGATCCCCACGCCCTCGCCCGGCTTGAAGCGGGTGCCGCGCTGGCGCACGATGATCTCCCCGCCGGTGACGCTCTGGCCGGCGAATGTCTTCACGCCGAGGCGTTTGGCGTTGGAGTCGCGGCCGTTGCGGCTGGAGCCGAGGCCCTTCTTATGCGCCATTCCCGCTCTCCTGCACCGTGCTCCGCGGCTCCTTGGCCGCTGCCGGTTTCGCCGGTTTGCGCGGGGCCGCCTTGGCTGCCCCGAGGCCGATGTCGGTGATCTCGATCCGCGTCAGCTCCTGGCGGTGGCCGGTGCGCCGTTTGTAGCCGCGCTTGGGCTTGAACTTCACCACGCGCAGCTTCTTCCCGCGCTCGTGGGCGAGGACCTTCGCGGTGACGTGCACCTGCTCGAGGCCCTTGCTGTCGAACACCGCCTCCTCGGAGCGGTACATCAGCGGTTGCAGCGTCACGCTCGCGCCCTCCTGCTCAGGGAGGCGCTCGACCAGCAGACGCTGGCCGCGCTCCACGCGGTACTGCTTGCCGCCTGTCTTCACGATCGCGTACATGTCGCCTTTACTCCGAGGTCGTCTCTGCCTTGGCAGCCGCACGGCGCCGCCCGCCCCTGCGGCCGCGGCGCCGGGGCTTGGATTGTACGCCATCCTCCTCGCCCTCCGTCTCCGCATGCGGCTGCGTGCGATCCGACGCGCCGTTCGCCGACGGCTCCTCCACGGTGAGCGCGACCGGGACGGGCTTCGGCGCCGTGCGCGGTTTGCGCGGGGCGCGGCGCCGCGCCGGGGCCGCCGGACGGGGCGCGGGGCGTACCACCTCGCCGTTCTCGTCCAGCAGCAGCG